>PMIG01000235.1:10461-33670 GCA_003157055.1 Bacteroidales bacterium
TGCTGCGGCAGGGAGTAGGAGTTATAAAGGCAGATTTTGGCGAGGCTGCTCCAAAAGAGGGTGTATATTTTTCAGGACGCACCGGCTTCTATGAACATAATCTTTATCCTCTCCGGTATAACAAAGCCGTTGCAGAGATAACAAAACAGGTAACCAATGAAACTATAATATGGGGCAGGAGCGCATGGGCAGGAAGCCAGCGCTACCCGGTACACTGGGGAGGTGACCCCGCAAATACAAACACAGCGATGGCTGCAACGCTGAGAGCAGGACTATCAATTGGTCTTTCCGGTTTTTCATTCTGGTCGCATGATATTGGAGGATTCGTACAAAAGAAACCTGAGGATATATACCGGCGCTGGACACCCTTCGGCATGCTTACATCGCATACGCGCAGCCATGGGACACCTCCGACAGAGCCATGGGAATACGGGCAGGACTTCATGAATGCCTTCAGGATGGCTGATGATATGAGGTATATGCTCATGCCTTATATATATGCGCAGGCTAAAGACTGCACAGAACGCGGACTTCCAATGGTAAGGGCGCTGTTTATAGAATTTCCTGATGATCCGGGTTCATGGCTTGTTGATAATGAATATCTTTTCGGCTCTTCAATGCTAGTTGCTCCATTGTTTGAAAATGTAACAAAGCGCGATGTCTATCTCCCGCAAGGAAACTGGATCGATTATCAGACCGGCAAAATATATTCCGGCGGATGGCATAATATTGAGGCAGGAAAGATCCCGATCGTGGTACTTGTCCGTGATGGATCCGTAATTCCGCACATTGCCCTTGCTCAGTCGACATCACAGATGGACTGGTCGAAGCTAAACCTTGTGGTATATTCAACCGGATCCGGAAAAGCTTCCGGACTTGTCTGCCTCCCTTCAGATAAAATTCTTCATAATGTAAGCTTGGTTAAGAACGGCAACGGGTACAAGATCGAGAATGATCCTTTTGCAGGAAAGGTTAAATGGAATATTAAGGAATATTAGCTGAGAAATTTTTACCCACCCAACTCCTGCAAGGAGGAAATTATTTGGGATTTGCCTTTGTACCTTTGTGCCGTAACGCCGTTGAGCCTTTCTTAATTAACTTCCAGTTCTCTCCATCCCGGAAGAACCGGGAATTTGGCGTGAGGTTCGGCCTGGTACCAGAAGCAGACAGAAGCCATATCTGATTTCTGTGCTAGATATCTTCCTCCCTGATGCCATCCAAGGTCCTGAATTGTGACCTTAAGATCGTTATCGAAACGGATGGGGTCCATTATATGCCAGCGATACAAACCGAATCGCTGCATGACGCTATAATGTCCGTCACCCCTTATGACCTGGTGCAGGCCTGAATAAGGAGTACAGAACTCCGTATAATTATCTTCTTCAACTCCTGCCTCATTCTTCTTCCTTGTATCAAAATCATATGAGCCGCAGAAATAGTCTTCGGTACCTGTCCCGCAAATTGTAGGGAATTTAGTGTCTCCGTCGATGAAGAATTTTATCTCGCCTTCACCCCACCATCCGTTATTGTGAACGCCAACGGCCAGATATACACCGACATACTGGCCTTTACCTTTTATACCGTCGACAATTGTATAATCTGAAGTCAAATCAGGGTTCTGCCTGCGAAACTGAGCATGGAAATAGCCGGCATCGGCAGGCACATCAGTCAGGGTATAGTCTATCTGATAAAAGAGAGTCATTAGGTCATCATCTCCGATATTTTCCATTGTAATCCTGCATTTTTTTCTGAATGGCATTGACCAGTAACAGTTAAAAGCACTCCCGGGGTTTACACAAACTGCCAGTGAAGTAAGCTTTGAATAGGTTCCCCAACCCATTCCGAAAAAATCGCCGACTGGCACTTCCACCGAAGGGTCAGTTTCTCCATCCCAGTAAATCCTTAGAATCGAGTAACGCCATTTGCCTGCAGGGGTCATCCATATATGCTGAATAGCTCCGGGTCCTTCTATATCAGCCAGGGTAAATGTCTCACCCGGCTTTATCCTGATATATGGATTCACTTTCCATCCCTGTCCAAGGTCGCGGGCAGCATTGGCAGCATTTGCCACATTGGGTTTATCCTTATCAGCAGGATCGGCCATTCCGGCTTTTCCCTTTTCTCCGTTAAAGTTTTCGGGGCTGATTGACCGGGTTTTTGCATCGGACAGCCTCGAAAGGCTGCCCATGTTCATATCGAGCCCGTTGAATTTGTTCTGCGGAAAGGCCATTGCCTGAAAGAGGTAAATTGTCAGCAGGGCAGCCAATGTTTTCTTCATGTCAGTATAGATTGATTTGGTTAATAAATCACATTAAAATTAACAAATAGATTATTATCCTGAAAATATTACTGTTATGATGGTTCTTTAAACGATAGCCGCGAACAAATAAGACCCCGATTTGTTAGTGTTAAACCCTTGATCAAAGATGGCTTATATTTTAAATTAATTAAGTCAAACTAAATGAACCACAAAATGAAAAAGATCTTTTTCTTGTTATTTGCAATTATGTTTACAACATTCTTATCAGCGCAGGGATTTTATTTCCGTGCAGGAGGAGGTTATGGAATGCCTGCTGCCACAAACCAGATCGGACTNNGTAATTACCGGGTCATTCGGTTCAGGATTTAATTTTAAAGTTGGAGCAGGCTATGAGTTCACACAGAATTTCATTTTCTCCTTTGATATCCAGTATCTTGGAGGAAGGAAATATGCGACCAACGACATTTACACCTATACTACTGATACTTACAGCCGTTCACAAAAAGATAACTTTGAATCAGCTGCCACAGGGCTGCTTTTTAACCCATCGTTTGTATTTTCTGCAGGGTTTGGCAAGGCAGCGCCATATGGACGCTTCGGTTTAGTTGCCGGCTCTCCTAAGATCACGAAGACAGAGAGTTATTATTATGACCTTGATGGTACCGATACCAGGGATGTGACATGGGTTTATAAAAATGGCCTAGCAGTCGGCTATTCTGCAGGTATCGGCATGAACTGGAAACTTACTGACAATCTCGATATTTATACGGAGGCTGACTTTACTGGTCTTACATATTATGCCAAAGAGGGTGATATGACCAAATACATTACCAATGGAACGGACAACCTGAGTCAGATGTCGGAGGCTCAGAGAAAAATCCTTTACCTTAAGAAATATGATCCACAAACACCTTATGATGATGCCAAGCCACAGCTTGCTGCACGTATAGGATCTCCGTTTTCATCTTTAGCGATTGAAGCAGGGATAAGGTTTACGATCGTGAAAATTAAGGAATAATATTTTTCGCCTATTGAAAATAAAAAAGAGGCTTTAAAGAGCCTCCTTTTATTATGATTTAACCGAGGTCAAAAGATATACCTGACTGATAGAGCTCCGCCATCTCCAAAGAAATGGGAATAGCCAATTAGGTTTAATGCCGGCTTCCAGTCAAGGCCGATATTGACAGGAATTTCTTTAAAGTTATATTCAATTCCTAAAATACCATCGATACCTATAACAATGTAGCTGGTACCTGAATTTCCCCAATTCGTATTATCGCCATTATAGGAGCCGACATGAGCACCAGCTCCGTAGTACCAGTTTAATCTTTCAACATCGAAAGCCTGGTTGTGGATTTCAAATAATCCTGTAAGCTCAAAACCGCTCCATCTTGTTGAAATAAGTCCTTCAAGTGCTGATGTCTGACTGATAAAATGTTTAATAGTCAAACCATTGTACAAACCACCACGTAAACCAATGCCTGTCTTATAATCCTGGGCATTTACAACAGCAACTAAACATATAGCCAACGATAATGTCAGAATAATATTCTTCATGATATTTTATTTTTGAATTTTGCTGTGCTAAAATACAAATTATTTAAAATTTCAAATTTCCCATGCAAAAGATTTAAAAAATTGCATATGCCTGATATTTCAGACAATTCTGAAATTCTCATAAAAAGTATTTATGCCAAGATATTCTTTCAGGAAAATTTTTGCTTTATATCTTGCAGAGAGTCTGTTAAAAGACATGTCATGATCGAATGTCCAGTTCTTCCGTTTTATATGATCAGCCATAACCTTTGGGTGCGTGCCGGTAAAAAGGCTCAATGAATCAATGGATGAATAATCATATGAATCGCTTTTGTTCAGTTTATTTTTCCAGTCAGTCTCTGAGTAAAATGATGTTGAATTCTTTATTTTATTCATCATCATCTCAGGTTCCTTTACCCAGCCATAGTGATAGATATAAGCATCGACTGGTTTTACGTTCAGCTTTAGGTTATCTCCTTTCCGGAATCCCTGGGCGTCTCTAAACGAGTAAATTGATTTGTCGTTTTTTATAACCCTTATCTCATTCCTGTACCATTTGGGAGAGATCCCCACATAATCATAGGAACCATAAAAATGCTGGTAATTGAAAAGCAATCCGTCAACCTTGCGATCATCTTTCCATTTTTCCATTGCCGAATAAACCGGATCAAGGTATTTTTCATGCATCACCTCATCACCCTGAATATAAAAGGCCCAGTCCGAATCATCGGGAACACTTTGAAAAGCCTTATCCGTTTCAACTGCGAACACTTTGCCACCTTTTTTCATTTCCGGTGAATCGTCCCACGTAGTTTCTATTATATGGATTTTCTGATTATCAATACTTTGAATTATCTCTTCTGTATTGTCATCCGAGTTCCCAACTGCCACGATAAAATCATTGCAAAGAGGCAAAATTGATCTTATTGCCTCTGAGACCGGATAATCAAATTTGACAGCGTTGCGGATGAATGTAAAGCCGGTTACTTTCATGAACAATCAAATTTATCTTATTTACCTATTATACAAAATAAACCAAATGATTTGATAAAAATTCATAATTTTATTAAAGTGTATTCGATGATCCCTTTAAACATATGAAAACAAAGGTATTAACAGCTATATACATCCTTATAGGAATTATATATACATTTCTTGATTTGCATTTATCATCAATACCTGGTCTTGTTATAAAAGGTTTGATAATTCCTTTATTAATTATTATTTACCTGTTGAATGCACATCAGAATCTTAGAATTACAATTCTTTCAGCGCTTCTCTTCTCATGGGCAGGCGATGTAATTCTCTGCTTCACATTTATTCCGGGGCTTGCATGCTTTCTACTTGCCCACGTAATGTATGCAATTGCATTCTTTAAGACAAGCGGGAAAAGTGAATTCATCACGAAACGGATATATCTTCTGTTTCCGGCAATTCTTTATGGCACAGGGCTTTTATGCCTGTTGTACAATAACCTTGATGGGATGAGGCTTCCCGTGATAACTTATACGATAGTTATTCTTACAATGCTTGTTGCAGCAATCAACAGGTATATGAAAGTCAGTCGGTTAAGCTTTATACTGGTTCTTGCCGGAGCCATCCTTTTTGTAATATCAGACTCATTGATAGCATTGAACAAATTCGGATTTCCATTTGCATTTTCAGGCGTAGCGATCATGACCACCTATATTGTTGCCCAGTACCTGATCGTTGCCGGGGTCCTGAAACAATCGCATGCAGAATTTGTTTAGCAAACTCCTGGAATCAAAGCAGCATCTTAATAGCAGTATAGGCAAAGTATAGCGCAAAAAAACAAAGAAATACTCCCATAGCTCTTACGAGCCAGTTAATAATATTGATATTGATCTTCAATCTGAATCTCACGAGTGTCACTGTAAGCAAAAAGAACCACATTATACTTCCGACAGCAAGAAAAACAGCATAAAAGAGGCTGGTCAGAAAATGATTATCTGGTATAACCTTAACATGTCTGGAAACCCGATTCTCCTTCTTAAGCATTTTCAAAGTGTCAAACTGCAGATAGGATGGGATTTTGGGTCTTTCAGTAATACCACCTTCAATTTTTTCTATCTGATCAAGGCTCTGGTCCACTACTGTACTGAGCCCTCCTGTATTAAATCCGAGCGATGCTGCAAAAGATAAAGCAATGAATGAGGATATTAGCCAGCCGAAGAAGAGGGTCGGATTCAGGAAATTGAGCATAAATCCGGTATAAATAGCCCCTTTGTGTTTATTATCCTGTTTGTCGGCAAGCTTTTGTTCCTCATCAATGTGATCAAGGTCAAATTTTGTGCGGACGATCCTGAAACCAACATAAAAGACAAGTATTGCTCCGATACCCAGTATATATGGAATAATACTCTTATAAGCCGAAAAAAGATTTGTTATTCCATAAACGGCAATCAGAACATAAATAAAATCAGCTATTGCGGCACCTACTGTAAGAAGATTGCAATACTTAAGTCTTCCTTTAAGTGCATTCGAAGTTATCAGGATGCTTATTGGTCCCGCAATCGGCATTGAGAATAAGAAACCGGCCAACAGCCCAATTATCGATATGGTTACAAGATGTCCTGTCAATACTATATTAAGAGTTTAATAATTTATACTCTCTATACTTAATGAAATCAGAATCAAAAATAATAAAAACCTATGAAAATAAAATTTACTGCTTCACAAGTTCCACCCGGCGGTTCAGAGCCTTTCCCTCCTCTGTATCGTTAGTGGCAACGGGTGATGTTGGTCCATCGCCACAGGCTTTGAGGCTTGCAGCGTTTACAGATTGCTTGGATACAAGTGCATTGACAACAGCAGCAGCCCTGTCCATCGATAGTTTCATATTTGCATCGAATGCTCCTGTATTATCGGTATGTCCTACGACGTAGAGCTTAAGACCTGGATTTGTCTTCAGTAATTTGGCTATCTCCAGCATGGTTGGCTGAGATTCCGGCTTCAAAGTTGCTTTACCGGTATCAAAATAGATACCATAAACTGCCACCTTACCTGTCTCATTTATACTGCTGGCCATACTGCTTGCATCAGCAACAACATCCTGCTTCATTGCCTCTTTTTCTATAACGTGTATATTATATGAGCCATTATAGCTGGCATAAATGGCTGCCCACGCTTCAACCCCGTTTTTAACTACTTTAAAAACAGCATTCGGTCCTGCATCATCCCATTCATAGACAACCTGCCCACCAATTTTTTTCGCTGCATTAGTATAATTACGAACAGTTTGCAAGGGGCTTGGGGCCTGAACGTTCTCATTAAGATCATACATAATAAAAAGAGAATGGCCCTCAACTATCTGAGTTTTATTGTCACTGATCTTGAATTCAAATTTGTCGAACTGCAAATCTTCACACCTGTAAATATGATAGCCTGGCATCCTGGTAAATAGAGCCGGATCTTTGCAGCCTGCACCATCTTCCTGTGCGATAACCGGGGCAAAACCTGCCATTAATACAAAAATTGAGCAAATAAGCTTTTTCATAATTGTGGTTTTTTTGGATTAAAAGATTTTTTAATGCTGATAATCTTTTTACAGATAATTTATCTGTATAAAATTAATATAAATAAATGAATGGGGACAAGCCGGATAGAATTTATGAAACTTCCTATAAACATATCCGGAGAATGAAGCATAATAATTGAAACATGGTCTGCAACAGAGAATAGAATTAATTAATCCAATATGTCGTTTAAAATTTTTAACTGGATTCTTACCGGTACCTGATATGGCTTCCATTTAAATAGACTAATTTTACATTTCATAAAATAAGAACTATAAAAATGAAAAAGATTTATGTGTTTATTGCCTGCTCAATCCTGATATCAGGCAGCATTGCTTTGAAGGCTCAGACAGGATCTTCATTGTACAGAATAGCTAACAAGTTCCATGTTGACGGAGATGGCGGCTGGGACTATCTGAATGCAGATGAGTCAACTGGCAGGATCTTTATTTCACATAATACTGTCGTCAATGTAATCGATGAAAAGGACGGGAAGCTGATAGGTACCATTCCTGATACCAAAGGCGTTCATGGCATTGCTATTGCAACTGATCTGAATAAAGCATTTATAAGCAATGGCAGAGACTCTTCGGTAACAATTATCGATCTCACCTCACTTGCCTTCATAACTAAAGTGACTGTGACAGGCCAGAATCCTGATGCAATAATATATGATCCATTCAGTCATAATGTATTTGCTTATAATGGAAGGACAGCAAATGCAACTGTGATTGACGCCTCGGCAAACAAAGTTATTGCGACAATCAAGCTTGATGGAAAGCCTGAAAACTCTGTAACGGACGGGAAAGGCAAAGTATATGTAAATATTGAAGACAAGAGCGAGATTTCTCTTATAAATTCAAAAACCAATCAAGTCGAACAAACATGGAGCATTGCTCCCGGTGAAGAAGCCAGCGGGCTCGCTCTTGATAATGAAACCCACAGGCTTTTCGCTGTTTGCAGCAACAAGCTTATGATTGTCATGGATGCCTTGTCAGGCAAGGTTATAACTTCGCTTCCAATCGGTAACGGACCAGATGGTGCTGCTTTCGATCCTGTACTAAAACGCGCTTACAGCTCAAATGGAGAAGGGACTTTGACTATAGTCCAGGAGGTTAGTCCTGATGAGTTCAAAGTACTCGAAAACTTTCCTACCCAGCCAGGAGCCAGGACAATAATTGTAGATAAAAAAACACATCACATATTCCTGTCAACTGCAGAATATGAAATTGCAACTCCGTCTGCAGGAAATACAAACCGCAGGCCTGCAATAAAACCCGGAACATTTACAGTTCTCGACGTGGCTCCTGTAAAATAAAATACAAGCTATTTTTGAAATGTACATTGATTATTATAAAACCTTAGGCGTCGACAAAAATGCGACTCAGAAGGATATTAAAAGCGCATATCGGAAGATGGCAAGAAAATACCATCCCGATCTGAATCCGAATAATAAGGATGCGAAAAAGAACTTCCAGCAGATAAATGAAGCCAATGAGGTTCTAAGCGATCCTGAAAAAAGAAAAAAATATGATCAATACGGTGAAGATTGGAAACATGCCGACGAATTTAAAAATGCAGGCCAGTATCAGGAACAATCGTCGGAATCCCAAAGACAAAGATATCAGGGTGCCCGGGATGAGGGAGAATTTTCTGATTTCTTTGAATCGATGTTTGGAGGGTTTGGAAGTACCGGCAGAGGCAGACAGGTAAAATACAGAGGAGAAGATTACAATGCAGAGCTTCAACTTGAACTGATTGATGCCTATGAGGCCCATCAGCAGACTCTGACGGTAAACGGTAGAAAAATAAGGATTACCATTCCTGCCGGAATTGAAAACGGACAAACAATTAAAATACCGGGACATGGAGGGCAGGGCGTAAATGGTGGGCCAAGTGGTGATCTTTATATCACTTTTCAGATTGCCAATAACTCTGAATTCAAACGATCAGGCAATGATCTGTATACAAAGGCCAATCTGAGTTTGTACACTGCAGTACTGGGCGGCGAGATCACAGTTGATACGCTGAACGGCAAAGTAAAACTGAAAGTGAAACCTGAAACACAAACCGGAAGCGTAATAAAATTAAAAGGAAAAGGATTCCCTGTTTATAAAAGCAAAGGACAATTTGGAGATCTATACGTGACATATACGGTTAAAATTCCCACTGACCTGACTGAGAAACAAAAAGAATTATTTATTGAATTATCAAGATCCCAATCTTAAAAATCAACCCGATGAATAAGGTAAATTTGATACCTGCAAATGAATTTTGTGCCAGTCATAACATTGAGATTTCCTTTATCGAATCTCTTCAGGAGACAGGCTTGATAGAAATTACTACTATAAAAGAAACAGATTACATCCAGGAAAGCCAGCTTTATGCCCTGGAGAAAATTGTACGTCTATATTATGAGCTTGATATCAACCTTGAAGGCATTGATACTGTTATCCATTTGTTACAACGGATGAATGATATGCAGGACGAAATTACTCTTCTCAAAAACAGACTTCGCTTATATGAGTCATTTTAGTCTTTGATGAAAAATAATAATCAGCAGGATTTTTGCTGAATATTACTTCGATTATTGCTGCCATTAATTAACAACACTAATCGCATAGGTTATTCTTCATCCAACCAGGTTATTATTTTTTCCATATCTTTTCTATTCCTTCCAGAGTCTTTCCCTTGGTCTCCGGAACCAGTTTCCATACAAACAGAGCAGCCAGGATTCCCATAACACCGTAAATCCAATACGAGAAACCATGGTTAAACAGTGAAGTAAGCCAATGATTGTCATTCATAATAGGAAATGTAAGGGAAACCAGCCAGTTTGCAATCCATTGTGCAGCAACTGCGATTGACATAGCTCCACGAACGCTGTTTGGAAATATCTCGGAAAGCAGAACCCATGTTACAGGGCCCCAACTCATAGCAAAAAAAGCTATATATGAAAGCATGAAAATCAGTGCCATTACGCCTTCATTATGAGTATAAAAGGCTAAGCCAAGCGATATCATGCTGACTGCCATTCCAAGTGCGCCGATTATCATAAGCGGCTTCCTTCCGAATTTATCGACAGTGACAATAGCTACAACGGTAAAGATCAGGTTGACACTGCCGACAAGGATTGTCTGCAGCAGCGACGAATTAGTTGAAGCTCCCATATTCCTGAATATATTCCCTGCATAGTATAACACAACATTAATACCGACGAACTGCTGGAAAACAGATAGAAGAATACCAATAAAGATCACAAGAAAACCAAATGAAAGCCATGGGGCACTTGTTTCATGAAGTGTCCCTTTAATTTCTTCCAGGATAGCTGGTGCGCTATTTGTACCCGAGATTTTATTAAGCACTTTAAGCGCTTTGTCCTCTTTGCCTTTCATTACCAGATAACGGGGTGTTTCCGGTACAAATAACAAAAGAATCAGGAATAACCCTGCAGGAATAGCTCCTGATAAGAACATCCAGCGCCATCCTTCATTTACAAGCCACAGGTCGTTGCCCTGCTTTGCAATAAAATAATTAACAAAATAAATAACCTGCATCCCGAAGATAATGGCAAACTGGTTAAATGAAACCAGTTTCCCCCTGCTTTCTGCCGGAGCTATTTCTGCAATGTACATTGGAGATATCATGGAAGCGATCCCTACTCCAATACCACCGATTACCCTGTAAAAGAAGAAAGAGAATACAGGCAGAGTACCGAAAATATTAAAGAACTCCGGTTTCCAGGCACCTATGGCCGATATGAAAAAAGCAACCGCTGCGATAATCAGTCCATTTTTCCTGCCAAGCGATTTTGAAATAAAACCCGCTAGTGCACCTCCAATAATACACCCTATCAATGCACTGGCAATAACAAATCCCTTTATTATATCAGCTGTGCCCTGCAAGGCCGATCCTTCAACAGGAATAGATTTCCCCAGAAAATGTATAGCCCATATCGTGACTATAAGAACGAGCCCTCCACAGAACAATCCTCCTTTTTTAAAACCAAGCAGCCTTATTATCTGACCTGAGACAACCAGTATTATCAGGTAAATACAAAGTGTCATCAGCATTTTATATTGGCTGATTAGCTTAACTGTATAATCATGGTTTGCCGGATTGAGAATTTTTGTAATAAACAGTTCAACAAGCGATTTTTCAGCACCGTTTACTACTGCTGTATCATAGCCGAACAATAATCCCCCGAGTGTAGCAACTAAAGTAAGGGCTATAATATATACGGGATTCCCTTTATTTGAGTATGTTCCGGTGGATTTAGTGAAGGTGTTGTCAGGTGTCATTATATTATTTTTTAATTATTTGATATGCAAATGTATTAAAAAACATATACGATCTTTTCGACTTTCATTTCTATTTTTCTATAATTATTATCACCTATATCCGATAAGCAATTTCATAAGATATGCCATAACTAATTGCATATTAATATCTTAATGGTATCATTGAATATCTGAATATCTTGTCTTTAGTTATTTCCATCCGGAGTAGGGTAAAATCCTTACATATTGTATTAATAGTAAGAGGTCAAAATGTATATCTTTAACATGATCTGGCGTTTGTCAAAACCGGAAAGGTTACATTACGTATTAGGATATCTTCACAATTGTTTGATCACCAGAATTAACATTTAATAAATGGAACCTATAAAACATTCATTGCCCGTAATCGCTGTAATATTTTTAGTTCTCACCGGGTGCAGTAAAGTTGATACGTCAATTTCTACATCATTAAATATCCGGGTTATAGATAAACTGGGAAACTCAATTTCAGGAGTTGCAGTGAAGCTTTATAGTGCGCTGGAAGATCTGGAGCATCAGGAGAAACAGACAGGGTCAACTCAAACTTCTGACACAACAGGAGAAGTGAGGTTTGATGATCTGCAGCCATTAAAATATTACTGGCTGGCTGAAAAAGGGTGCATGAATAACCTAAATGGAGTTACCACTACTGACATACTGGAACTTAATAAAATAAGAACAGTCACTTCAACTCTTATAGAAACAGGAACATTGGAGTTAATAAATCAATCATCAAATCAATACCAGGTATTTGTCAATGGAACCCTTCTCCTTACGGCCGACCCTCTTTATGAATGCACTTATGAATATGTTCCTGCAGGATCCTATTCAATAATTGCTTCGCAGGTAGGCGGGTCAACAAACAAGACATATAACGGTAACATTACCTGTGGCGGCAAGTTTTCGGTCACATACCCCTGAAAAGCATAGATGATCAATCCGGAATGCCGAACCTTTATTAAATTCAGTATGTGAGATATTGCCTGTATTTTAAATAGTAATAATAGATTCTCCGGAACTGGAGAGGCGTTAAAATGCATTTACATTTATCAGGCGAATTTGACATGATATTTGCAACAGAGGGAATATAGTATTTACCCATGTCGTCTCTCATTGTTCCAATATACTTACAGCTATCAATAACCTGGCCCAGAAGATCAGGATCAGCATATGTATCACATATATAATCACCGCTCTCAGCACAATTTTTCTCATTTGCCTGCTCTTTCCCTCCTGCTGTCTCATGTGTTGAAAGGAGCCCCATAAAATGCCCCAGCATTGTCGTCAGAGAATTCCCGCTCAGGTAACTCTTGTCCAGGAAAATATAATTACTGTCAGGAACATCAGGAAAATATGTAAAACCATAGCTATAAAAAGAACCCAGCTTAATTGAATCGACTATAAAAAGATTGATCCTGTTATTAACCGCATATTTGACAAGGAGTTCTTTCCTGAGATTGTTATAGGCAATATATGAATAGTTATAATCATTGACATAGTCAATTGTATCAACAAAGAAATGAATTCCAACCTCTTTGAAATAACTGTTAGTCAGAACAACGCTGTTATATATGCTTTTCTGATTCACTTCCGCATTCCCTTTTATGTTCATCACTATATGAACCTCAACCGGAATATTGACATGAGTAGTAATAGCATTCAGATCAAAGGATAATAAGTTTTCATCCTTGTAATTTTTAGTAATTTCACTCAGAAATGACTGAGTTGCTGTAACACCGTCAGGCAACTGTGCGGAGATCATATACTGGATAAATATAAGTGAAACAGCCAAAACAATAATTCTCTTCTTACTCATAACCTGATACTTTTTTCAGCATTTTATTCTCATTCATTATTGTTGAATCGGGAAATGTCGCCCACTATCTTCATTTCCGTTCTCCTGTTCAGCTGGCGTCCCTCAGGGTTGTCAGAACCATCACTGTTTTTATTCGGTGCCAAAGGCATGCTCATTCCATATCCTTTAGCGACTAACCTATCGCTTGCGATCCCTTTTGAAATGAGGTAGTTTACAACGCTTTCTGACCGATTCTGCGACAGGTCCATATTGTAAAGCTCCGTTCCGATACTGTCTGTGTGTGAACCTATCTCCACAACTCCGTTCGGAAAGATGTCAAACAGCGGCAGCATCATCGAATCAATTGTCTGCTTTGCCGACTCAGTCAGATTGTACTTATCAAAATCATAATAAATGTTTACCTGTATGGTGACCTTTGGCAGATAGGGAATTAATGCCGAACTGATGGTTACAGTGTCAGCGCATTTTAAATTAAACGTATTCACAGCTACCTTCTTTTCAAAGTAGCCATAGTTTTTTACCAGTATTTTATAATTCTTATCCTTATCAAGTTCAAAATGATAGTTCCCATTCTTGTCTGTTGTAGTCTGAGCAACTAAAATTGCATCATCAGCTTTTTCATCAGGCAAATAGAGTTCCACAGGCACATCACTTAAAGGAGCATTGTTTTCCGGATATTTAAGTCCGAGATGATATTTTTCATTCAGCTCGTCATATATGTCATAATTTGTCGNNCCAAGGGAATAGACACCGACACATTCACTGATATTGAATGAATAAATATCGTCGCAGCAGGTTCCATTATTGAGAGTCATCGAACCGGGACGGTTAGAAGAAAAGAACCCTTCCTTATTGTTTTTAAATATTGAGAAAAAGTAGTCGTCAAAGGAGGAATTTATTGGTCTTGGTAAAGGAACAGCATCAGTCCATTTACTTAATGAACCTGTCGATTTATATATATCAAAGCCCCCAAACTCATTCTTTCTGCCCTTTGAGCTGAAATAGAGTGTCTGCGTCGAATTATCGTAAAATGGAGAGCATTCGTCACCAATGCTGTTTACTTTATTCGTTAAATCGACGGGATTTCTGTAGATCTTCAGCTTTTTGTCATATTCAGTATACCAGATGTCGAGTCCTCCCCTGCCTCCTGGCCTGTCTGATACAAAATAGAGAATAGTATTTCCGGTTCTCAGGTTCCTGCCGAGAGCAGGCTGAGTTGATGTAAAATTTTCACTGTTTATCGGATATGGAAGCTTTTCAGGCGCCTGCCATTGATTGTCAGCCCGTCGGCTTACAAAGATCTCGCTGATAATTTCATTTTGCCAGTTTTTACGCGACCTTGTAAAAAACAGGTTCGTGCCATCAGCCGAGATAGCTGCATTCCCGGTATTGAATTCAGGATCATTTATTACACTTTCGAGCAGGCCGGTACTTTTCCATTTTCCATTGACCCGCTCTGCCTTGTAAATCTGCCTTACAGGACCTGATTGTTTAGAATTTTCAGAATCGGCTGCCCCGTAATAAATTGTACTATCATCAACCGGGAAAGGAGAGAAGTCAATATCCGTATGATTCAGAACATTCCCCGGGTGTGTGATAGTGATTTTTCGGTCGTCAGTCAGGTTGTTCTTTGCCCATTGAGAGCTTGCCGAGTATATCGCAGCCAGCTTCCTGTAATTGAATCTGTCGCTTTTACTTCTATAGAATCTCTTAAACTTGTTGAACGACTCAATCGCATTATCGTATTTCTCGAGATTCATGCAAACCAATCCCTTGCTGTAATAAGCCAGGGGATATTTAACCGGATTGATACTAATTACTGAATCATAATACTGATCTGCCATCTTATAATCTCTTGTTTCGAAATAAAGATTTGCCTGCCTGTAGATCAGTTTAATATCCTTGTTTTTCTTATCTGCATGCTTTCCGGAATATTCATCTGAATCCTTAGATGCCATTGCAGGCATATTTGATAATTGAATAATAAAAAAGGAGAACAGCAAAATGAAATTCATTCTGAAAAAATCCAAGATTCCGTATATCATTTTATTGTTATCCATTGAACCGGAGTTTTTTAATTTATGATATAGCATGGCAGACTCGTAATATTACTGGTATGGCTTTTACCCGTATATATCAGTGACACCTCAAATGCGCCGTTGAAGTTTGTTACTTTATGCAATGGGGAAATATTAAAATCGTAAGTCAGCCCAATGTTGAACTGCTTTAGTTCTGCTCCTCCTCCTAAAATATAAGCATCTATGTCACGAACAGGATTTAACCGCAGCATCATTACTGCATATAGTTTTGTCACCGGTAGATTTGACTGTAATATCGAATAATCTCCTGCACTGCCAAGAAGAAATTCATTCGCTCCGGGTGTATAGCTGTAAAGAATATCCGGTTTCAAATCAATCCTGGCGTTGACCGGAATCAATACCTCGCTGCTAAAATTTAATTTCATTGGGAGCCGAATACCCGTTGAGGATGTCGAAAACCTCTGTACAGGCATGTTCAGATGACTGACTGAAATGCCTGCCGATGGTATAATTTTATTTATAATGGTGCGCCAGAATATTCCCGCATTAAGGTCCAGGTACCTGAGTCTGTCGTCCAGGTTGTTCTCAAGATTAGGTAATGTAGCATCGAAAAACTGACTCAGCTGGTTGAACTGTGAACTGAAGGTCAAACCTTCAAGATTAAATGATTTGAAGACGAAACCCGGTTGCAATCCAAATGTAAACTGTTGATTATTAATTATCTTGGAATAGCTGACAGAGAGCATGAATTCATCTGCCAATAAATTAAATGACGATGACTGATCATGAAGGATCAGCCCACCGATACCAAATGAATGACCTGAAATGTTCAAATTCTTATCAACCGAAGTAATGATTGTTTCATATGGGATACCGACTTTTGCCCACTGGTTCCTGTAAATATTCGCAACTCTGATATCTTTTCCTGACATTCCTGTATTTGCTGGATTTATCAGAAGCGGAGCAGCAAAAAACTGTGAGAAATGAATATCCTGTGCCTGAACGCCTGGCATCTGAGAAAACAGAATAATAATAACCAGATGCAGTAAGTGTGATCGCTTAAATACAACTTTATTTGATTTATATGTCAGGCAGGGCTGCATCAGGCTAAATTGATTTGTAATTAATCAAAAAATTCATTCGTTTCATTTTAATAGTAAGAATTCCCCCTTCCTTTCAAATGTATATCCGTGAATAGTTGTGGCCTTTACCGCATATTTATATGTATCTATATTTTGAAGATGACCATTCACATATCCGTCCCAGCCCTGCTGAACATCATTTGTTGAGAAGACAATTTCTCCCCACCGGTTGAATATTCTCATCTCAAAATCTGCAATGTTTTTTTCTTCGAACTTGAATATATCATTATTTGAATCACCGTTCGGAGTGAATGCCGAAGGTGCTTCAAGATAGAAATCAGCAATCACATTAACATTGAACTTTTCAAACAGATCGAAGCAGTCATTCTTCATTTCAACCTTATAGAGAGTCGCTTCTGTAGGATTAATCCATGGATTATTGCAGTTCAGGCATGAAATATTAAAATCAGGCGACCATGAATAACTTACATTGCCGGCAGAAGGTGAAACTACCAGTTGGATTTTTTCGCCAATGTAAATTGTAGTGTCACTTAGAGGCGATCTGCCTATATCAAATGGCTGGTTTACCAGAACCGTTTTCTTTCGGCTTGCTGAACATGCATCATTATTCGTAACCACAGCCGTATATGTTGTCGAGCTGGATGGACTGGCTGTTACTGTGAATGATGAGGTGCTGCTCAGGCCTGTCGATGGTGTCCATTTGATCTCCGAGCTGGCATCGCCACTGACACTAAGGGTCACGGAAGTTTTTCCCGGGCATATAGTTGAATCGCCTGAAATTGAAAAATCAGGTGTCGGATATACAGTAAAATCCTTTGCCAGGGTATCAGTGCAGCCGCTTCCATCCTTTGCAACGAGCTTGATATTATATTCTCCTGTTTTCCCGAATAGGATATTATTGAAATTATAATCGGTAGATGACCTGACATTATTGACATACCAATCCCAGGAACTTGAATAAACTGACTTATTCACCAGGTAAAGCTTACTTCCGAAACAAATATTCAGGGTACTGTCGCTGCTGCTGAATTTAGCCTGTACTTTTGAAACCGAGATTGTATCAAGTATAAGAATCGCATTGCAGGTACTGTTTATCAGCTGGACTGATGGGATAATTTTCCCCCGTGAAGTGTACCTGTGGGTAGTCGTATTCACGGTCGAAGTGGTCCCATCTCCAAACAGCCATTTCCACTGGGTAACATCCTTTAATGAATCGATCTTAAAAGAAACAGCATCATTATAGCATATATTAAGGGGAGCAACGCTGACATATGCCGTTGGTCCCATAATTGAAATATGCCTTGAACGGCTCGCCGAACAACCATTCAAAGTTCGTATAGTGAGCTGGGCAGTATAATTTCCCGGCTTTGTAAATGTATATTTCACATCTCCTGAGCTCCTGTCAACAAGGGTATTTGATCCGAATGTCCAGAGAAAATCAACAGCAGGACTTCCAATTGTATTGTTATGTATAAAATGCAGATTATCAGGATAACAATAAAAAATACTGTCGCCAACCGTGAAATTGGCATCTGCTTTTTCGACACTGATATAATTTGATTTTATAACCTTGCCGCTGCAGCCGTCTTTCAGTGCTGTCAGCGAAACGGTATACTTACCGGCGCTGGCATAAGTATGCTTATTTGTAGTGGCTGACGTTGTGCCGTCTCCAAAGTCCCAGTACATATTTGTGAGGGTTGTGTCCGCAGGAGTAAAGACAACAATCTCTCCGGCACAAATAGCATTGTCGTTTGCCTGAAAATCACAATTTGCATCTGTCAGCGAAGTCGGTATAGCATTATTGCTTGAACATTTATAGGTATCATATACAGTGAGAGCAGGGTAATATGTCTGTTTTTTATTACTTGTATATGTGTGTGCTATATTTATGCTGTTTGTGCTGTCAGAAGTCTGGTCCCCAAAATTCCAGATCCAGTTTACAATGGTTGTATCCGTGGATGTATTTTTGAAATTTACGGAAAGTTCCGGTATACAGCCATTCTTTTTATCGGTTGTGAAACTTCCTTCGGGTCTGAAGACATGAACCGGCTTTTTAGAAGTTACCATACATCCGTTGTCGGCCGTTACGATCAGCTTTATCGTGTCATTTCCCTTTGAAGTGTAAATATGATCGTAAGTTCTCAGGAAGGTTCTTCTTGGTGGAGAATCGTCTCCAAAATACCATAAGAAGCCTTCATTATAACAAGTATTGATATAATCAATTGATGAAGAAGCATTCAGATGCACAGTATCGCCGGCACAAAGTATCGTATCGCTGACAGTAAAAGCAGATTTTGCGCTGCGAGCCTGAATGAGCTTTGACCTTGTCAGCGTACAACCCGATGAAATATCTGAGACAGTAAGCTTTGCTGAATAATCCCCTCTCCCCGGAAAAACATATCTTAGGGAATCGACATTATATATTACTGCAGTATCAATATTCCATGTGAGTGATGAGGCAGGTGTAATGCCGTTTTTAAAATGATAGACCAGCGGAGTATCGCAACTGAAAGATCCGGTGAAATTTCCGACAGGTCCCTTAATTTTCAGGATGTTGTGCTTTATGGTATCCGAAAGACATCCGTTATAGTCGGTCTGAAGACTTATATTCTTATAACCTGCAGTGTCGGTATATACTGTAATGTCAGTATCAGGTCTGGACGTGAAATTTAAGTCAAACAGATTATTCGATTTAAATCGCCACATATTTACCACTGAATTGTTGTTGGCATCACCGGTAAGATGTATTGTTCCCCCATTGCATACTTCAGCCGGAGTTACGGTAAAATCAGGTACCAGCTTATCGCCTGCAACAACCCTTACAACCTCAGAAGTATCATAACATTTGCCGCTTTTGATAATTTCTGAGATATTGTATACTCCCGGCCTGGTAAAAGTATACTTCACCGGTGAATTGGTAAAGGCGGTGAGTGAATCTTTACCGAATTTATAAGTAAAGGCATCTATCCCGGCTACCGATTTGCTGCTGTCGGAAAAGCTTACTTGCAAAGGAACACATCCTGAGACTTTATCAGGCACAAACCGGGCTACCGGCAATGCTACAGTAACCACATTTGTAATAGAATCGAAGCAAACTCCGCCGTTGGAGGCTACCAGCTTGAAAGGCAGACTGATCTTATTAATCTCATGATTATAAATCTGTTCGTAAGTTTCAGCTGGAAGGTCTTTTTGTGTAATCGTATAAGAAGTTACCTTTTCATTCGAAATCAGCTTGCCTGACAGATACCAGTTAAACCTGTCGGCATTTAACGAAGCATTTACCAGGTCGACCTGCGACGGCACTGCACAGAACAAATTATCTTTCAGTGAGAATGCTGCTTTAATGTAGCTCTTGGCAAAGGATGCAGAAATACTATCGGTGCAATATGATTTTTTGCCATAAATCAATTTGACATCGATTTTCCCCGATCCTGTCACTTTGTATATTATTGAATTTCTTCCCGGGAAAGTCGAAGTTATATTATTATCGGTGATGATCCACGTATAATCAGGCAGATTGGCAGTGGAACAAACAATTTGGTACGTCCCATCACAAAGATAGGGTGTACTGACTATATTATTCTTAGCATCATAAACAGACAATGTTCCTTTTGCATAACCGACTATGATATATGACGGTTTAGTCAGTGAATCCGAACAGCCAAACTGATCTGTTGCCATTAATTTAACATTATAGCTGCCGGCTGAAGTATAAATAGATGAGTTGCTTAAATCGGTCGAAGTCTTACCGTTTCCAAAATCCCATTTATAGTTCATCATAGAAGAGCCTGTTGTCAAATTGGTAAAGGACACGTTCACCGGGGGTGAGCAGGCGAAGGTGTCGGTGGCGGCAAAGTTCACATTTGGCTTATTGGCAACAGTAATAAATTTATCAGATTCATAAATGCTGTAGCAGCCGTTCTTATCAGTGACCTTAAGAATTATATCATAAGTTCCGGTTTTGTCATAGGTATATTGTGCTGATTTACCATCGGCAAAATCGCCGTTTCTGAAATCCCAGGAAGTATTCATAATATCTGACCAACCTGCAGTTGATGTGCTCGTATAATTAATCAGCAATGGGGGACATCCATATGCTTTATCGGAAATGAAACTTGCAGATGGACCTCCAAAAACTGTAATTGTTGTGCTGGTGCTGTCCCAATTAACTCCGTCAGTAACTTTGAGCGTTACCTTATATTGCCCGGCTTCTGAATATAATTGTTCTTTTACCGAGTCGTCAGTAGCGGTAACAATCGCACCAAGATCAAAATCCCAGATGTAGGTAATACCGGTCCCATGTGTGGAGTTATTGGTAAATCTTACTATTGCTGGAGCACATTTGCTTAGTTGAGAATAGCTGAATTTAGCCGTAATGCCAAAGGTTGAAGTAATAATTACCTGTGAAATCAATATGACCAGACAATATTTTGATATATGCTTTATCATTGAAGTCATCAGGATTGTACTTAACGATACCAGAATTCCTTGCTACCGCACCGTACCTTAGTGGAAGCCGATTTGGCAGGGATGCGGTATTCAAGCATTACCTCATGGGTCCCGTACATGCAATATTTGGAAAGGAGGCTTTGATCATAGGCATATCCTATCCTGAAATATGGTCAGATCATTACTCCTAAAAGCAATGTCATCTCACGCGAAGTCCGGCAGGTCAATCCGATATCGAGAATTTCCTGCGGCCCTTTATTTAGCGGACCGGTAATCATTTTTGCCGGGCGTTTGACACGGATGAAGACATTACCTTCAACAACAGTAAGATTAAACCTGTTAACAACCTGCATTCCAAAACTATAGGAGAGCATCATTGGATTATCATTCCTGTAAATAGCATAGGCATAACGATGATTAGTATTGAGGAAAAGGCTATCTGATTTGCTGATCGACATCAGGTGAGTTGAAGAGATGCCGGCAATGAAGTGAGCGTTCTGAAATTCAAATCCCACGTTCACATCGGGCTGGTTAATTTTATTATAATAATTATAGAGTGAAGGATCGCCGGCAGTTTCAGCCTCAAGCTTCGATGCATCCATTGTGCGTATGAACATGCCTCCCGAAAGACCCATGGATAAAGCCCATTTGTCTTTCTTCGCAATGCGGAACGCATATGTAAGCATAGGATTGAAGGATTGTGTAGCTCCTATCTTGTCATCTACAAATGACAATCCGAATGCTGAATGGATGGCATCATAATATTCTGATACCTGTACATTCAGTACTACAGGAGCTCCATTGATGCCAACCCATTGATAGCGTGTGTTGCAAAACAGGTACAGGTAATCTGTCCGTGCAATAAAAGCCGGATTGTAATTGGCCCTGTTATTCCAGTGAGTTGAAAGGCTTATGTCAGTCTGTGCCATTACCTCCAATCCAGACATCAGACAGATAGTTGTCAATAAAAATGCATATCGCCTCCTCATTTCCATCTCTTCATCTTATTAAGGTAACATAACCCTTCCTGGTATGCATCTTTTGTTCGCTGTCCTTATAATAAACCAGGTAGAAGTAGGTGTC
Source organism: Bacteroidales bacterium (assembly GCA_003157055.1). Classification (GTDB taxonomy): domain Bacteria; phylum Bacteroidota; class Bacteroidia; order Bacteroidales; family VadinHA17; genus LD21. Next base: position 32,603 of record PMIG01000235.1, read on the forward strand.
CGGATCGGCAGGCCGTCCGTTCTGCCTTCCGTCCCATCCGTTATTACCTTTATAAATTTGCAGCCCGTTCCTGTCAACGATCTCAAGATCAAATCCGGTCATAAATATATCATTCATTCCATCACCGTTTGGAGAGAAAACGTTAGGAATGAAAGGCACCACATCAATATATTTTGAAGAGCTGTCTGTGCAACCTTGCGAGGTTAAAACCTTAAGTTTAATCAGGTAAGCCAATGTTGTATCCGAAATGTCGTATTCATGCTGAACTGACTGACCCGTTTCAGACGAACCATCCCCCATCTTCCAGGTATACTGAGCACCTGTCTCTCCAGGCATAGTGCAGGTAAGTGTCTTATGGTTCCTGTCAAGGGCATCAGGAGAGAGAGAAAAATCTACTGGCGGAAGGGGATACCCTGTTACATTGAAAGTTACATGCTTTTCGCATCCGCGTGTATTTGTACCTGTAACGACATAAATTCCAGGCGATGACGCAACAATCGAATCATCTGTGATTGCTTTAGTCCACAAATAGCTATCGCTTCCTGATGATGATAGCAGAACTTTCCTGTTCCACCTGTATTTTACAGCTCCTGATGCAGAAAGCACAACACTCACATTCCCGCAAATAGTTGTATCACCCTTCGTTAATAAGGGCCAGTCCGCGTCCTCAAAGATGGTTTTATAAATGGTATCAGATACGCATCCCGTGCTAGAACGTCCCAGTAACCAGTAAACCCCTCCCGGAGCTGATATTTCCTGTGTCGCCGTTTTCGAACCGTTGCTCCAGGTATACTCGTATGCACCATAAGCTTTAAGAGTGGTGCTTAGTCCGTGACAGTATGTGGAATCGCCATTGATACCGACCAGCGGAGGCGAAAATGATTCAATATTTTTGGTCAGAGTGTCCGTGCATGAAGATGGCGGGTTGCTTAGTATAAGGGTCACCATATGCATTCCTGAAGAACTAATAGTATATGGAGGGTTCTTAATGGCAGCAGTATTACCGTCATCAAAAATCCAATTGTATAATAAAGTGCCATTGGTCTTCGTGGAGGATTTGATAAACTG
>PMIG01000206.1:0-795 GCA_003157055.1 Bacteroidales bacterium
TTCAACTTACTTCCCGGGCATTGACATAAACACTCCCGTAAGCTTCATGCAGAACATTGCATGGGGCCTTCCAAAAAGCAACTCACAGAAACTTCTTACTGAGCTTAATAAATGGATTGATTCCTATAGAAGAACCGGATCATATGCCTTGCTATATGCCAAATATTTCAGGAATTCACGTTCAGAAACCATTGTAAAGAGTGATTATTATTATATCAATACCGGGAAAATATCTCAGTGGGATGATATAATAAAATCGGCCAGTACAAGGATAAACTGGGACTGGAGGCTACTTGCATCACTGATATGCCAGGAGTCGAGGTTTGATCCTGATGTCGAATCAAGGGTCGGCGCTTACGGGCTCATGCAGATAATGCCCCTCACCGGGAAGAACTACGGAATCGACATAACTGCCTCACCTTCAGATAATATCAAAGCGGGTACAATGTATATTAACCTGCTCCAGTCGATATTTGAGTCAAAAATCACCAACCCTCAGGAGCGGATTAAATTCGTTCTGGCTTCCTATAATGCAGGGCCAGGACATGTTCTGGACGCCATGAAGCTCGCCGGAAAAAACGGAATGAATCCTGAGAAATGGGATGGGAACGTCGCAGTATGGCTCCTTAAAAAATCTGATCCGAAGTATTATAATGACTCAGTTGTAAAAAACGGGTATTTCAGGGGAACTGAATCAGTTAATTTTGTCACAGAAGTTCTCGAGCGGTATGACCATTACAGGAATATCATCCCTGTAGATGCACAGCTAAGCATGGTTTCAAAAACAGGGAACAG
>PMIG01000206.1:830-4273 GCA_003157055.1 Bacteroidales bacterium
AAGAGGCCTTTTCCTATAAGCCAGGCAGCCTGGTATAGAAAGATTCTCCTTATTGTTATATCGTTTGAACCAAGAGCCTTGAGGACACCGATCATATTAGTCTTTTCAAGGATCAGGATAAGAAGGCCGGAGATCATATTGAAACCGGCAACAACCAGCATCAGGAAAATGATGATCATGACATTTATATCCTGAAAGTTCAGCCAGTCAAATATCTGGGGATACTTGATCCTGATATTTGTGACCTTGAATTTTTCTTCATCTTCGGTTATCTTATATCCGATAGCATCCCTTACAGCCGTCGTCATATCGTCGAGCTTGTCAAAATCTTTAATGAAGATCTCAAAACCGCTTACCTGGTCTTCCTTCCAGCCGTTGAGGCGCTTGATATGGCCTATATCACAATACACATACATCTTATCAAACTCTTCGAGGCTGGTCTCATAGATACCGCAGATGGTGAATTTTCTCATACGGGGCGGATCCTGCACAAAATGCATTATGAAGGAATCGCCTTTCCTGAGCTTCAGCATACCCGCGATCTTTTTTGATATTATCACATTGTCTGTCCTGGAGCTGTCATTGACTGTAAAAACTTTGCCATCTACCATGTTGCTTCTGAAATAGCTCCAGTCAAAATCGCTTCCAATACCTTTAAGTACGACCCCCTGTATATCCTCATCGGTTTTTATTATGCCTGCTTTTGTGGCAAAAACCTCTACATGCGCTATCCCGGGGATCTTTTTAATTTTAGGAACGAATTTCTGAGTATCGCTGATAGGTGCAGTTTCGAAAGAGACATTGGAGTCGAAGTTCATTATCTGAATATGAGATCCGAAGCCAACTACCTTTTCTCTAATCTGCTTTTTGAATCCGGTAAGTATGGAAACAGCAAGTATCATTACAGCCAGACCCATCGCGATTCCTACAATAGCTATCACGTTGATGGGCCGGGAAAAAGATGTGCCTTCCCTGCGTCCTTTTATGAGCCTGTGTGCTATAAAATATGGTAAATTCATCTTTTACTGAATCAACAAAATTAAGAAATTTGGTCTATATTTTTCTTTTAGTTGAATTAAATGAAGAAATAACCACAAAGATCACAAAGGTTTGCACAAAGGTCACAAAGAAATGAAATTCATAATTATAACTTTGTGTTCTTTGAGCCTTCTTTGTGTACTTTGTGGTTAAAAAGAAAATGGGTAATTATTCAGTAATATATTAGATATACATAAAATCAGAAAACAGATGAAAAGACTTTGTTTTAAACTCACTATACTAATATTTACCTCAGCATTTTCAACGTGTATCAACGCTCAGAATGAACCCATGCCCGGTGCAACCCGGATTGAATTATATAAATCGATAATCGAGGGGAAATCAGTTGCAGTAGTTGCAAACCAGACTTCAATGATAGGCAAGACCCATCTGGTTGATAGACTTTTATCGATAGGCGTAAACATCAAAGTCATTTTTGCTCCCGAACACGGATTCAGAAATTTAGCCGATGCCGGCGAGAATATAGAAAGTGGTAAAGACCAACCTACAGGTATTACACTGATCAGTATTTATGGATCTCATCTGAAACCAACAGCTGAAGATCTAAAAGGGATTGATGTTGTAATATTTGATATCCAGGATGTTGGCGCCAGGTTCTATACATATATATCAACACTGCATTACATCATGGAATCCTGTGCTGAGAATCATATTAAATGCCTGGTACTTGACAGACCAAACCCTAATGGGTATTATGTTGATGGCAATATACTCGATACATCTTACAGTTATTTTGTAGGTATGGATCCGGTACCTGTTGTACATGGCATGACCGTCGGGGAATACGCGGAAATGATAAATGGAGAAGGGTGGCTGAAGAATGGTATAAGATGTGACCTTACAGTTATAAAGTGTGCGAATTATACTCACAAAACCCTCTATGAACTTCCAGTTAAACCATCACCAAACCTTCCGAACCAGACTTCAGTATATCTTTATCCTTCTCTCTGCTTTTTCGAAGGTACTGTTATCTCGTTAGGACGTGGAACATCTTTCCCGTTTCAGGTATTCGGAAGCCCGGATATGCCTGACAGAGGTTTCAATTTTGTCCCCGGGAGTGTTCCTGGAGCAAAAAATCCACCACTTCTTGGGGTTAGATGCTTTGGAACGGATCTGCGGGATGCACTTAAAAAGAAACTTGTACCAAAGTCTGAACTTAATCTTGATTGGCTAATCAGCGCTTATAAGGATTTCCCGAAGAAGGATAAGTTTTTTAACTCATATTTTGATGTTCTTGCCGGCGGCCCCATTTTAAGGGAACAGATACTGAAGGGGATGACTTCAGAACAAATCAGGGCAACCTGGAAAGACGGGCTTGCGAAATTTGCAAAAATCAGGGAGAAATATTTGCTTTATAAATAAACGGATTGTTGGCCCCCCTGCCCCCCTAAAGGGGGGTTAAATCTCGATTTTAGGTATGGTTTGTTCATATATCCGGATTAGCCCCCCTTTAGGGGGGCAGGGGGGCTAGGAATTGAGATATGCGGGGGGCTAAGCTCTTCCCGGATAAACCTTCAAAGCTTCTGCAAGTACTTCCACAGCATTTCTAAGATCATCGATTTTCAGAACATATGCAATCCGTACCTCATTCCTGCCGTATCCTGGAGTTGAATAGAAGCCTGATGCCGGAGCAACCATGAGGGTCTGATTATTATATTCAAATTCCTCAAGCAGCCATTGAGCAAATTTATCAGCATCGTCAACAGGCAGTTTAACAACAGTATAAAAGGCACCTTTAGGTTTCGGGCAATAGACACCAGGTATTTTGTTAAGAGCTTCAACCATGAAGTCCCGTCGTGCAGTATATTCCCTGTTCACCTCTTTAAAATATATATCGGGCGTTTCAATTGAAGCTTCACCGACTATCTGTCCCAACGCAGGAGGGGATAGGCGGGCCTGCGCAAATCTAAGCGCTATCGAAATGACCTCTTTGTTTTTTGTAATCAACGCACCTATTCTTATACCACATTCACTATAGCGTTTAGATACTGAGTCGAGCATAATAACATTATTTTCAATTCCCTCAAGATTCATTGCGGAGAAATGTTCTGCGCCATCATAGCAAAACTCACGGTAAACCTCATCTGAGAAGAGGAAAAGGTCGTGTTTCTTCACTATTTCTTTAAGATGAAGAAGTTCTTCTTTTGAATAGAGATATCCTGTCGGATTATTGGGATTACAGATAATAATAACCTTGGTTTTTGATGTGATCTTTTTTTCAATATCCTCAATCGGAGGAAGTGCAAAATCTTCTTTTATATACGATGTTATCGGGACAATTTTAATCCCGGCAATTGCTGCAATGCTGTTATAATTGGCATAAAATGGTTCCGGTGTAATAACTTCTTCGCCCGGGTTAACACACGACATCAGTGCAAAAAGTA
>PMIG01000389.1 GCA_003157055.1 Bacteroidales bacterium
AAAGATGAATGACATCTTCAGCCAGACTCCTCAGACTGCTTATCTTAAAATGTTTTGTATCTGTGCACTTGGATATCTGATCGCATGGACATTAATGAAAAGGCTTGTTCCACAACATAAATTTATTACAGACCTTTAGAAGAAAAGAATAATATGGATGCGTGGAGAAAATCTCTGCGCATTATTTAAAACTAAAGCTTATTCATTGATGTAACTATAAGCAGAAAATATTCCTGTAAACTATGTCATATGACCATCAGAAAAGCCAGGCTTAAAGATATTGCTATCCTGTCAGGAGTATCAATAGGTACTGTAGATCGTGTTTTACATGACCGCGGGGAAGTCGCTGAAAAAACCAGTGATAAAGTTCTGAAAATAGCAAGGGAACTGAATTATACTCCAAACCTTATGGCTCAGGTACTGAAATCAAAGAGGCCATATAATCTTGTTTCGCTTCTACCCCGCTCTACTGAAGAAAACACTTTCTGGGTCAAGCATCCGATTGGTATGATGAGAGCTATGTCAGAACTCGATCCCTTTCCTATCAATCTTACACAGATCAACTTTGACCTTTTAAGCGAAACAGACTTTGTAAAGAAAACCCGAACCGTTTTAAAACTGAAGCCTGACGGAGTTCTTTTAGCACCGATATTCCAATCCGAGTCTATTGCGTTCTGTTCACTGCTCAGGAAAGTAAATATTCCATTTGTGTTTGTGGACGGATACATTCAAGAGACAGACTTCCTGGCCTACATTGGCGAAAATGTCTTTCAAAGCGGGAAAGTCGCTGGACAGCTTACTGAAATGATAACTCCGGCGGGTAAAGATCTTCTGATAATCAACCTTGCCAGAAACCTTCAGAACGTCCACCATCTTAACAACAGGACAAAGGGATTCTTAAGCTTTTTCGCAAATAATAATAAATTCGGTGAAAAAATAAGCCTGAACATTTCAAATCCTGCAAGTGACAATATTAAAAAGGAACTTGACCTTGTATTTAAAAATCATTACAACATAGGTTCAATATTTGTTTCCGGATCAAAATCATATAAAGTGGCTGATTATATCAAAGCCAGTAATATCAGCTCAGCAAATCTCATTGGTTATGATTTACTAGAAAGGAATGTTGCACACCTTAAATCAGGTACCATCAGATTCCTGATTGGACAACGACCAGAAGAGCAGACGTATAAAGGAGTTAAAAAGCTCTTCGATTTTCTTTCATCAAATAAGATTCCGGAAAAAATGGAGTACCTGCCTATTGATATAGTTACATCCGAAAATGTGGACTACTTTATTTAAAATAACCCATCATAACCAAAATAACTCACAGACTTTGATGAAATTAGGAAAATATTCGATGGGGCTAGGCGACAGATTCGGTCACCAGGGTAGCGCCCAGCTTAAAGCAATTATTGAAGCCGGCAACAATGGAGTAGAAATTACTCCTGTCTGGAATAAATCGAACCGGGAACATATGATCATCGGCACTCACCCTGATGATGTCAGACAAGAAGCTGATCAGGTTACTAAGTCTGCAAAGTTCATAAAACCTTATTTCGTGGATGCTGACCATATCAACCTTGATACGGTTGACAGATTTATTAATGCATCTGATTTCTTCACAATTGACGTTGCTTCCTATATTGGCAAAAAAGCTGATGATAAAGAAATAAAAAGCTTTGTCTCAGGAGCAGGGAAATATACAGGAGATCTGAATATCCCTGGCATAAAGAAACCTCTGAAGGTTACCGAGTTACTCATAACCTCCATAGCTGAGAAATATCTTTTTGCCTCTATAAAAGCATTGGATATCTACAGAAAAATTGAAAAAAGAAAAGGCAAGGAGAGTTTTGTCACAGAAGTGTCAATGGATGAAGTTCCTAATCCACAGACTCCGGTTGAACTCTTCTTTATCCTGAAAATGCTTGGTGAAGAGAGCATACCTGTCCAGACAATTGCTCCAAAGTTTTCCGGGAGATTCAATAAGGGTGTCGATTATGTAGGCGATCCTGAAAAATTTGCAGATGAATTTGAATCCGACCTTATGGTAATCGATTTTGCAATAAAAGAATTTGGCCTTCCGGTCAATCTTAAGATGAGTGTTCACTCCGGCTCTGATAAATTCTCAATTTATTCTCTGATAGGATCAATAATCAATAAGCACAACAAAGGAATTCATCTTAAAACTGCCGGAACAACGTGGCTTGAGGAGCTAATAGGGCTTGCAGAATCAGGAGGGGAAGCACTCGATTTTGTAAAGGAAATATATTATAAATCTCTGGAGAAGACTGAAGAATTGTGTGCACCTTATGCTGACGTTATTGATATTAATATCTCAGGTCTTCCACCCAAAACTGAAGTTTCAAAATGGAGCGGCAAAAAAATGGCAGGCGCTCTCAGGCATGTACCCGGCAATAAGGATTATAATCCGAATATGAGGCAGCTGATACACGTGGCTTACAAGCTTGCAGCAATGGAAATGGCTGAGTATTTTAAATTGCTCGAGGCAAACGAAAAAACTGTTTCGGAATGCGTATATGAGAATATCTATAACAGGCACATTTGCAGAATGTTCGGAATAAAATAACCAATAAGGACTATTTTAACCGCAAAGTGCGCATTGGACGCATATTAAAAACAATGTCCTCAAATGGTCTTCAATCTTATGCCCTGTCGCCTTTGTACCATTGTCCCTCTGAACCATTCTTTATTCTGCCGTTGCCATTCCGCTTATCAATTTGCCTTCGGTCATATGCAGGTCAAAAATGATTACCTCGTTCAGCCCGAGTTTAAAATATGAAGCAGGACAATATAATCTTTTCTGAGGACCTATATCCCAGTAACGGCCCAGATTATGCCCGTTAACCCATACAATTCCCATTCTGTAAGAGGACATGTCAATATAAGTATCAGCTGTTGATGCAAACGAAATAGTCCCTCTGAAAAAAATTCCCGGCTTGTTCAGAACCTTGCCGGAAGAGCGAAGGTGATAGATAAATTTACTATCCATCGGCAGATTATAAACCTTCCAGTTTAACAAGGTGCTGCCTGCGAGGGTAACTTTTTCAGTAATACCTTTCCTGTCAATAATATTCTGTCCGTAATTTATACGACCCATTCCTTCGACAAGTATCTCTAGCTGTGGGTTCTGAACCTTACAATCAGGAAGCTCAATAGAGTTTATGCCTGCTCTTCGGTCAAGCGATCCTACATATTCTCCATTCAGGAAAACAGTCGCATAATCGTGAATATCTGTGACCGTCAGAGTACCCTTCTTATAATCCTTTATTGCAGTCCGGTAAAGTATAAATCCATAATCCTGTCCGTATGATTCAAATGTTCCGGGCTTTTCAGAACTAACGGGTTCCGGAAGATTCTCCCATATAGTTGTAAATCTGTCAACAGTGAAAGCCGGTATATCCACACAACTTATAGGAGCAGGTATCGGGGGAAGCTTTTGTTTTTTAGGAAGGTACGACCCGATAAGATGTCTCAGGGCAAGATATTTAGGCGTAGCCATTCCCTGCTCATTGATCGGAGCATCGTAATCATAGCTTGTTACGTCCGGTTCATATCCCTTGCCGCCGGAATTCGCGCCGGCAGTGAATCCGAAATTTGTTCCACCGTGAATGACATAAAGATTAAAGGATTTCTTGTTATCCATCAGGTACCTGACCTCCTTTAAAAGCTCACTGGTATCAGGTTTAGCCCATTCTTCACCCCAATGGGTAAGCCATCCCGGATAAGTTTCACTGCTGAAAACCGGGACACCCGGGTTTATTTTTGCAGCGAGGTTAAAATCGGCATCTGATGTTCCTGAGTCAAGGCCAACGGCGCTTCCGGGAAGTGTTCCTCCCTCAAGCATCTTCGTTGAAGGGCCGTCGCCTGTAAAAGTCGGTACTTCTATTCCGTCAGCTTTCCAGAGGTCTCTTATTTTCATCATATAATCATGATTGTTGCTATAACTTCCATATTCATTCTCTACCTGTATCATAAGCAGCGGACCGCCTCTGGTTATCTGGAATGGCCTTATCTCTTCAGCGAGTCTGGCAATATATCGACCGGCAGCTGCCATATACCTGTCATCAAGGCATCTGAGCTTAATATCCGGAATCCTGAGAAGATAAGGAGGAATGCCTCCAAGTTCCCATTCAGCGCAAACATAAGGGCCGGGGCGAAGGATTAGCCACATGCCCTCATCCTGGACAATCCTTATAAACTCACCTATATTATGATTATCAGATGTAAAGTCAAAGATGCCTTCTTCCTGTTCATGGAAATTCCAGAATATATATGCAGAAATGGTATTGCATCCCATGGCTTTTGCCATCTTGATCCTTTGCCGCCAGTAGGCTTCAGGAATTCTTGCAGGATGCATCTCACCGCTGATGATCTGATATGGTTTCCCGTCAAGGAGGAATTCAGTCGGGCTGAATTTGAATGTATGTTTTACTTTCTGGGCGTTCAGTAAACCCGCGGATAATGCAAGGCTCAGAATAATTAGAAAAACAGTATTTCGTTTTAACATATCACGTTTTATATCAATAATATAGAAATCACCCATTCTCCCATTAATCTGCTTACTTAAACTCTCTTAAACCTTCTTCAACTTCTTCAACTTCTT
>PMIG01000131.1 GCA_003157055.1 Bacteroidales bacterium
TATAGCAATTGTTCATATTCTTGCCTTTCTTTCAATTTCCGATAGTTTCTCAATATTCATCATTGCAAGTCCCGGAACCACGAAATGAGCTTTTGTAAGTACTTTTCCGGACCCAATCCCCACGCATATCATCCCGGCATTCAGGGCGGCTTCGACACCTGCAACGGCATCTTCAAAGACAACGCAGAACCGGGGATCAATATTCAGCATTTTTGCAGCTGTTAAAAATACTTCCGGATCAGGCTTGGCCTTATGTACCACATTACCATCGGCTACGGCATCAAATAAATTTCTCATGCCAACACGCTCCAGGATCAATGGCGTGTTTCTGCTTGCCGATCCTAATCCCACCTTAATACCGGCTTTCCGAAGCTCATTTATGAATTCGATGCTCCCGGGAAGTATTTCATCCGGTGTCATCTTTTTTATATAATCGACATACCATTCATTTTTCAGGGCAGCATACTTTTCCTTCGTGCTGTTGTCGGGATGCATATTCCCAATCTCGAGAATTATGTTAAGAGAGGCCATTCTGCTTACGCCCTTCAGCCTCTCATTATCCTTCTCTGTAAAATCAATTTTCAGCTGATCGGCAAGTCGCTTCCATGCCAGGTAATGATATTTGGCAGTATCAACGATTACACCGTCGAGATCAAAAATGCATGCTTTCAGATCCATATCTATTTCTTGTCGTCAACATCCTTTACAAATTTCACCATCAGAGCAGCAACCAGCATTGAGATACCTCCCGAAATCAGGGCATTCATTGTATTGCCTTCGAAGAGGTGCTTTACCATACTTCCAAGTATGCTTGCTGCAAGAATCTGGGGTATAACGATGAAGAAATTAAAGATCCCCATGTAAATACCCATCTTGTTCTGCGGAAGAGCTCCGGTAAGCATGGCATAAGGCATTGAGAGAATGCTGGCCCATGCGATGCCTATCCCGACCATAGGGAAGATCAGCATCCACGGGGTGCTGATGAGGCTTATTGAAATAAGGCTTATACCCCCGATCACAAGACATATTGCGTGTGTTATCTTTCTCGAAGTGAATTTTGCCATTACAGGAAGAAGAAAGGCCATTACTGCAGCAAATCCGTTATAGATGCCAAATAAAAAGCTGACCCAGTTGGCACCTTCATTATATTGCACTGAAGTGGTATCGCTCGTTCCGTAAATATGTGAGGTCACAGCTGAAGTTGTGTAAATCCACATTGAAAAAAGTGCGAACCATGTAAAAAACTGAACGATGGCAAGCTGTCCCATTGTGGAAGGCATGTTTTTCAGATCGGTAAGTATTGAGTTAAGCCCGTTACCGCTTTTGCCGGCAGATTGAAGCATTCCTGAAATGATCTGTAAAAGCCCGAATAATGTTATACCTCCCGTAATTACATATAGTTGCTTTTCGAGATTTACTTTTGTAAGAATAAATGTAAGTACCAGGCCGGCAGCAAGCCAGATCAAGCCCGGCCTGTAAAATTTTGTCCTGCCGGCATTGAGCTCTGCTTCGGCAGCTGCGGCATTGGCAGAGGCTTGAGTTTCTCCCCTTGCAATTCTATCGCCCTCTTCAAACTCTTTCAACTCTTCGGGTGAGTATTCCTTTGTCCGAAGGACTGTCCAGAGAACTGCAAGCAAAAAGACACAGGCACCTATATAAAATGATAATTTGACATTAAGCGGAATCAGCTTGCCCGGTGAGGGTTCCGAAGATATATGCAGCCAGTTTGCCAGTATATATGGTAGAAATGAACCTGCAACCGCACCAATCCCTATGAAAAAGGTCTGTGTCGCGAAACCTTTTGTCCGCTGCTCCGTAGAGAGCATGTCACCGACGAATGCCCTGAAAGGCTCCATTGAAATGTTTATGGAGGCGTCCATGATCCATAATATCCCTGCGGCAACCCACCATGTAGGTGAATTTGGCATAAGAATCAGTGCAATCGAGGCCAGTATTGCGCCGGTCAGAAAATATGGACGGCGGCGTCCAAACCGGTTCCATGTTCTGTCGCTCAGGTGACCAATAATAGGCTGCATGATCAGTCCCGTTACAGGGGCTGCAACCCATAGGATAGGAATATTATCAATTTTGGCTCCAAGCGTCTCGAAAATCCGGCTGACATTTCCATTCTGAAGAGCAAATCCGAACTGGATTCCCAGAAATCCGAAACTCATGTTCCAGATCTGCCAGAAATTTAAACGCGGTTTAGTTCTTGCCATAGTTTCAAATGTTAAAAAGGAAAATCTCCTGAAATATTCTGAAATGTATCCAAAAATATATAAAATGATTGTCAATAAAAACTGCGTATGTTATTTATTTTCACGCAGATTCGTATTGATGTGAGGTAATAAACAAGTGTGACTTTGTTTCAAACGTTTTCTGAAAAAAACGCTAATAAGAAGAAGGAATATAAAATAGTTTACTGGACCAGAGTAAACTTGAGGCTGAACCCGAAATCGGTATTGGAAGTAGGAAAAGTTGTTGCCACAAACGGGTTATTCATAGTACGATCTACAAAGATCTGAAGATTGAATCTGTCGCTCAGAATATAGTCGGCTGTAAGCCCGGCAGAAAATACTGTTGCCCCGACGACCGGCTGGTTTACATCCTCAACAAGCTTTCTGGCCAGAGTTTTATTGTCGCGGACCGAGAGGTCAAGCCGCAGGTTAAGATCGCTCTTGAATGCTTTTTGGCTACCTCCTGTCTTGACTATTATCTGGACATTGTCGAACCTGTAGCCTGCNNGTCCGCGATTTCTTCCATTCAAACCTGGTTGTCATGCTGTTCTTCCAGTTCATATCTATATTGATGAGAGGGCTGAACTGCTCGGTTATTGTTACTGTGTTTATCTCGTACTGCTGGACGAAATTGTCCTGAAGGTCCCTGGCGCTGGTAAGACCGTCGGCATCGGTGAAATATTCGAGGTTTGTGGTATAGTTGCCAATCTGGTAAGTACTCATGTACTGATGCGACAGGTTTATTGAACGGAAAACCCGCTGTACAAACTCAAATTTTGAGAGACCGTCAAATGTGATCCTCCAGTTCGGCATCATTTTCATTGCCGAAGGGAATGTCTCAAGTGCTACCTTATAGGGGTCGCTCTTTGTATATGCAGCAATAAATGCCGGCACCATCACCTCACTTGATGTTAGCCCGTACCCATTCTTATATGGTCCGACAATCGGATTGCCGGTGACAGGATCTATGTCAGGATTATAACTTGGATCTATGCTTGCCCTCTGTGCCGCTCTTCGCGCGGATATGATAACGAGGTCTCTCTTGAATGCCTCAAAAGTGGGAGACACATAATTATTGCTTTTTGATATCTTTTCAAAAGCAGTTCCCCATGAAATAATTGACATCGAAAACGACCCGTTTATAATTCTGTTTCTTGTGCTGTCAGGGAAATTGCCGTTCGCATTGGCGATATAATATGAACTGGTATTTCCGACGAATCGCCTTTCGGCTCTCATGTCTATTTTCAATCCGGGGAATGGTTCAATCATGCTTTGTAACGATATATCCCTTCTTCTGCTCAAGACTGCCGGAGTGTTCAGAAGTGTATCTGTGGAGATCCACCCGTTCTTCATTGCCCTGTCAAAGAATTTCGAATCGTCATACCCTAGGATAAATGGCCAGCCGGGAGCAAGTACATTATTATAACTTGACATTCCCAGATATTTTGTCACCGGCAGGTAACCCGGAAGGTACATTCCATCTGAGTTGGTAATACTCAGCGAAACAGACCTTATTCCCATCAATGCTCTCAAAAGGTATTCTCCCGTAAGTATAAGGGGATTTTGCTTC
>PMIG01000282.1 GCA_003157055.1 Bacteroidales bacterium
ATTATAGGTAAGCAGGGTATTATCAGGCGGAATGAATTCTGATGGTGCCTCAGTACAACCATATATCGATCTGCTGTTGACTTTCATCCAGTCACCCATCGCCTTTAGTCTGTCCTGGGCCCGGTAATCAAATGCACCCCTTGCTGTGGGTCCAACATTTAATAACAAGTTCCCTCCCTTGCTCACCGATTCAATAAGCAGTTCTAGAAGCTGCTGCGGGCTTTTCCATGAAGTCTCATCCCTGTAATAGCCCCATGACCCTGAAAATGTCTGGCATGTTTCCCACGGGACTCTTTTACCATTATATTCCGGCCATTTTGAAACCTTATATTGCTCGGGGGTAGTAAAATCCCAACCGCCCTCGACATCCTTAAGATCGAGCCGGTCATCAACAATAATGCCCGGCTGAAGCGATCGTGCCAGCTTAAGAAGGTTTTCAGAATCCCAATCATCGTGTCCCTTGCCGTTCTTGCCAGGAAATGAGAAATCGAACCAGATAATGCTTATCTCTCCATAGTTGGTAAGCAGTTCCCTCACCTCGTTTTTCATGTATTCACGGTACTTACTCATGTCCCTACCTTTGTTAAGTCTTGCATAAGCCGAATCCGAATTCTGGCGCTGAGGATGGTTGCTGTCGATAGTATAATCAGGATGGTGCCAGTCGAGAAGTGAATAATAGAAGCCAACTTTAAGACCCTCAGCACGGAAAGCCTCCACATATTCTTTAAGTATATCACGTCCGAATGGCGTGTTTGTAGCCTTATAATCAGTGTATTTTGAATCCCAGAGACAGAAGCCCTCGTGATGCTTGGCGGTGATGACTACATATTTCATACCTGCCTCCTTCGCCATTCTTGCCCAATCTTTTGGATTAAAGAGATCGGGGTTGAAATTATCGAAATACTTCTGATACTGTTCGTTGGTCAACCTTTCATGGTTCTTCACCCATTCGTGACGGGCAGGCAGGGCATAGAGACCCCAGTGAATGAACATTCCGAAACGGGCATCAGTCCACCACTTCATACGCTGCATCTTTTGAGCATTAGTTTCCTTGGGAAGCTGGGAATAAAGCGGGTGTGAAATAATTAACAATAAAAGAAAAACGACTAAGATCGAGGATGTCTTTGTTTTCATAAGGGAATCATTTTCAGTAAAGTTAAAATTTACCGGTTAATGATCAAAAAAGATAATGCCAATTCCTTTAAGAAGCCAGGAATAAAGCGGCAGAGGAGAAGATGCGATCAAATGCGTTGTCAACACTATTACTAAGTGCTGAGCCAAAGATGGGAAACGGGTTTTCGTGGGTATAGGGAAAGGGAAAATCAATAATCTGTACCCTTTCATCTGATATTGAGGATTTAAAATTCAGGGTATTAACAATCCCATTGGCAGGAATAACTTCATCCTTTACCAATGCTATGGAACGAATCTGTTCCTTTAATGATGCCAGCCTNNATCCTGCTGGAGGAAATAAAGTCAAAAAACTGACTCTTGACTTTGATCTCATTCTCAAAATCCTCGAGATAGAAATTGAATACCTTATCGTATGCCCTGCTGTCCATGATAAGCTTTGAAGTACCGTGCATATTGCTGAATACCGATCCTCCGCATAGCATGAAGAGCTTTGTGTCGTCAAACAGGTTCTCAGGATTGCCCATAAGGATTATCTGTGCAAGGAAGGCTCCGATCGAATAGGCAAAAATATTTACTTTGCTGCCTCCTGGAATCACGTCATGCCCGCCATCTCTTATAAGCGACATCAGTTTTACAATATCTTCGACAGTCTGGTATCCCGAATTTAGAAAACGCATAGGATCCTCAGTAAGCCTGCTGCTTAAAGCGATATTTGCAATGCTCGACATGCTGACGTCAGCAAAATTTTTCTTTCGCTCTGATAAATTATGAAACATAGCCCTGGGATCCTTCCATAATTCCGGTGAACGGTTTATATGAAAGGATATCGGAAACAGAATTACATAACTTCCGGTGTTCTGTGCAAGGTAATATGCCCATACCAGGTATTTCACCCAGCTTCTTTCGTTAAGTCCGTGAAGAAGAAGTATCACTTTGTGGCTGGAAGCATCAGGAGGAACGAATATAGGATATGAAAAGGAAGCATTTTCAGGAACTGATATGTCATTTTTATTCAGAAAGGAATCGTTCCCCGTTTCCGAAAAGAATCCTGCATTGATTATCCTGATATCTGATCCGGGAATAATGATCTCCTTCTGGTCGGGATTAAAGATATTCTTGAACTCGTTATATTTCCTGGTATAATCCATTGTTTTTTGCCGTATGCAGCAGCAAAGAAAAACAAGAGGAACAGGCCTCACAAATAAATGTGTCGTGTGAATGTCATCAGGGACAAAAATTGAAATAAAGTGACGAAATATTTAAATGCGGGACAAAATTCAAGGTCGCCATGTATAGATTTATTTAAATTTAGATGAAGCAAGAAAAAAGTTAATTTTGCAGTAATAATTCAGAATGCAATGCTTGACATTCAGAAACCGATACCGGATTACCTGGTCGAAAAGAAAAATATTCTCAGGCTTATTTTGTTCACTTCACTTTTCGCTCTGGTTTTCATAAACATATATTCACCATTTGGTGCCGACAAATGGTTTAATGTAACGAGACTCGAATTCCTTATATATTCCAGTCTTGTGATACTGACCGGTGTGCTTGTGGTTGTAATAAGCAGAATAGTCATGTATTATGTATGCAGAAGGCAGATGATCAATATCTGGCAATACCTGGCATGGATAGGCGCCGAAGTTTTGATGATGGCATTATTTTATGCCATTTTCGACAAATTCATTCTGAAAGATATCCGGATCTTTTCCGATCTGGTTAAAATTTCAGCCCAGAATACGGCACTGGTACTTTTGCTTCCTTATTCCGTTCTGTGGCTCTATTTTTCATGGAGCGATAAAAAGGAACAGATCGAGAGGATGGCTGAAATGCAATCATTGCCTGACAATTCGAGGGATATGATACCCTTCTATGATGATAAATCGGCCTTAAAGTTCTCCGTTAAAAAGGAGAATCTACTTTATCTTGAATCAACCGAAAACTACATAAGCATCTGTTACCTTAACAAGGGGAAAGTTTCGAAGTATCTTTTGCGCGATACTATGAAAAAGATGGAGGAAAACTTTGCCGGTACGGAGATAATACGATGTCACAGGTCGTATATGGTTAACTTCGAGAAGGTTAAAGTCATCAGAAAAGACAAGGACGGCTTAAAGCTTGAGCTTGATAATCCATCGATAATTGATATTCCTGTGTCGAAGACATATGCAGATAACGTGATGCAGACTTTCTCAAAATTCAGCCAATTTACCGATGCCGGGTAACCGATGACATATTCAAAACAAAAGGCCCTTCTTAATTTAAGAAAGGCTTTTTGCTGTAGCGAGACGGGGGAATGATCCCCGGACCTCATGATTATGAATCATGCGCTCTAACCANNTAACCAACTGAGCTATCTCGCCATAAATCGCGGGTGCAAATATAAAAAGTTTGAAGTTAAATAGCAATAAGATTTTTTTACGATCTCAATATTTTCTCTATATTGCATATAAGTAATGCAGGGAATTCATAATGAGAGCAAAATATGAACTTGAATATACGCTGAATTGTTCGCCAAAGGTGATTTTCTCGCGGCTCAGTACACCTGAAGGGCTTGCTGAATGGTTTGCTGACGATGTGAATGTTGACAGTGATATTTTTACTTTTCTGTGGGGCAAATCCGAGTCAAAAGCAAGATTAGCAGCTCTTAAGGAAAATAAGTTTGTGAGATTTGAATGGCTGGATATAACCGATGAAGAGACGAATTACTTTGAATTCAGGATCAATATCGAAGAACTCAGCGGCAGCCTTGCCCTTATTATAATCGATTTCGCCGAACCTGAAGAAAAGGAAGATGCGGTCAATCTTTGGGATTCACAGGTGGCTGACCTGAAAAGGGTGCTGGGGATCTGACAGCACAAATGAACAATATGATTTCTCCTAAAAATCCCGTAGTTTTGCGGTCTAATTCATTCATCCGGTGAAGAAGGTTGACAAATTTGTCATAAAATCATTCATAGGTCCGCTGGCACTCACATTTATTATCGTGCTTATCATACTTCTTTTGCAATTTCTTTGGATGTATATCGATGAGCTGGCAGGAAAAGGGCTTAACTTCAAAATCCTTGCCGATCTGCTGATTCAGTTTACGCTCTCGTTCGTTCCAACCGCCCTTCCTCTTGCAATCCTTCTTGCTTCACTTATGACCTTCGGCAACATGGGTGAATTCGGCGAACTTACTGCCCTGAAATCATCCGGGATCCCGCTTCAGAGAATAATGGCATCCCTGGTAGTCCTGATTATACTGCTGGTGGGAATCTCCTTCCTGTTCTCAAATTACGTTCTCCCTTATTCAAACCAGCAGGCCAGATCCCTTATGTATGATATTCGTCGCAAACGGCCTGATATAAACCTACAGGCAGGCACCTTCAACAACGACATTGACGGATTCAGTATCAAGGTGACATCAAAGGATCCGATCACAAATAAGCTCGAAAAGCTCATAATATATGATCACCGCGACCGGAGAGGCAATGTAGAGGTTACTACCGCCGATTCGGGTTACATGAAAGTTACTCCTGATGAAAGTTCCATGATAATGATCCTTTATAATGGGAATTCCGTCAGTGAGCTCGAGGAAAAAAACATCATTCCTGCTCAAAGAAAATACCCTACACGAAAGGATTCCTTTAAGGAGCAGAAGCTTGTTCTCTCTCTCTCCGGATTTGACCTTGAACGAAGCAGTAGTGAGATGTTCAGACGAAATTCATGGAGCAAGAATATGGCTCAGCTCTCGAGAGACATCGATTCACTGAACAAGAGTTACAATGCAAAGCATAAAGCGCAGTACATTGAATTCAAAAGCTATAAAATATACGAAGGCCGCAATCAAATGCCGAGTTCTACACTTAAGACTGATACTTCTAAAGCTTTAGTAAATTCCGTAAAATTTGATGCCAAAACCATTTTTGCCGCTCTTAATAACGAAGATAAGAAAGCTGCTTTGACAAAAGCCATAGAGGACATCAAGGATGCAAGCAACTTTATTGAGGGGAATAACGAAACAATGAAGATGCAAACCCGCGACATGAAGAGATTCGAGGTTGACTGGTACAAGAAACTGACACTTCCTTTCGCCTGCCTGATCTTTTTCTTCATCGGTGCACCGCTCGGTGCAATAATAAGGAAGGGAGGACTTGGAACACCGGCAGTTATTTCGATATTCTTTTTTGTAGTTTGGTATGTTATTTCGATTACTGCCGAAAAAATGGTTGAAGAGGGCCTTGTCAGCGGCATTGCAGGTATGTGGGCATCGTCCTATATACTGCTTCCGATCGGGGTATTCCTAACTTATAAGGCATCAAACGATTCCTATATTTTGAACATAGATACTTATATTTCGTTCTTCCGTAAGATTAAAGACCATTTATACAGAATCACAATACAGGGAAATAACGATAACCCTGACAATATAACAACTAAAAATGAACAATTATAAACTTGACACTATTGAGGAAGCTATAGAGGATATCCGGGAGGGAAAGCTTCTTATTGTTGTGGATGATGAAGACCGTGAAAATGAAGGCGACTTCATATGTGCGGCTGAGAAAATCACTCCTGAGCTTGTTAACTTCATGGCAAAGCAAGGACGGGGACTTATCTGTACAGCACTTCCCGAAGATAGATGCGAAGCACTTGAACTTGACCTGATGGTCGGGATCAATACTTCAATCCATGAAACCCAGTTTACAGTTAGTGTCGACCTGAAAGGCAAGGAGACCTCGACAGGAGTTTCAGCAAAAGACAGGGCTCTTACTATAAAGGCACTCGTCGACCCTCTGACAAAATCCACCGACCTTGGAAGACCCGGACATATATTTCCGCTAAAGGCTAGAGAAAAAGGAGTTCTCAGAAGGGCCGGGCATACTGAAGCTGTTGTTGACCTTACTATGCTCGCGGGACTTCGTCCCGGAGGCGCACTGGTAGAGATTATGAACGATGACGGTACCATGGCCCGCCTGACAGACCTCGTGAAAATCAGGAAGAAATTCGATATAAAGATAATCTCCATCCGCGATCTTATTCGGTATAAGCTCGACAGGGATTCTATCATTGAAAAAGGTGAAAGAGTCAAACTACCCACGGTATTCGGTGACTTCGAGTTCATACCCTTCAGGCAGACCAGCAACGGTATTGAGCATAGCGCGCTGGTAAAAGGTACCTGGACAAGGGATGAACCCGTGCTGGTCAGGTTGCATTCATCATGCTTTACAGGAGATATTTTCGGATCAATGAGATGCGACTGCGGACCACAGCTTCACAAAGCAATGGAGATGGTCGAAAAAGAAGGCAGAGGTGTAGTGATCTATCTGAGCCAGGAAGGAAGAGGAATCGGGCTGCTGAACAAGATAAAAGCTTACCGCCTCCAGGATGAAGGAATGGATACCGTGCAGGCAAATCTCAAACTTGGCTTTGGCGAAGATGAAAGGGATTATGGCGTTNNGTCAAACGTGCAGGACTTGAGGGTTACGGAATCCAGATTGTCGAGACAATTCCGCTGATCATTGAGCCAAATCCTTATAACAAATTCTATCTCGAAACCAAAGCAAAAAAAATGGGACATAATCTTACTTGCTATAAGCATATTGTAAAGGATTAATAATTTTCATTAGTTTTAGCTGACAACTATTTCAAACCGTTTATGAAATCCCTCAGGATAGTCTTTATGGGGACTGCTGAGTTTGCAGTAACTACCCTTGGTTCGCTTCTGATGAACGGCTTTAATGTTGTCGGTGTGGTAACAGCGCCCGATAAACAATCGGGAAGAGGAATGAAAATGTCAAAATCACCTGTCAGGGTCTTTGCAGAATTCAGTTACCTTCCCATCATGCAACCCGAAAACCTGAAGGATCCTGTTTTTATTGATTCACTTAAATTGCTTAATGCCGATGTTTTTATTGTTGTCGCATTCAGGATGCTGCCGGAGGCAGTATGGAGAATTCCTGCAACAGGCACGATAAACCTGCATGCATCACTCCTTCCCCATTACCGCGGAGCTGCTCCTATCAACCGCGCCATCATCAATGGTGAAACAATGACNNGGTGACCTTCACGACAGGCTGATGAAATATGGTGCCAGACTTGTAATAAGAACGCTTGCCGGAATTGCCGATAAAAGCATCATTCCGCATCTTCAGTCTGATTTTCTGAAACCAGGGGAGTCGCCCAAAGAAGCTCCAAAAATATTCCCCGAAGACTGTAATATCGACTGGAATAAAGACCCGGTGAGCATCCATAACCTGATTCGGGGTCTTGCTCCTAATCCGGGGGCCAGATCATTTCTTAAAACAGATGACAAAAGGCTCTCCTTCAAGATCTTTGAAAGTTATCCTGAATATGTTGAACATAATTTCAAGCCTGGATTTATAGTTTCCGACGGCAAGCATTTCATGAAAATTGCAACCGGTAAAGGGTTCCTGAATATTGTAAATCTGCAGGTTGAAGGTAGAAACAGGATGTTGACTATCGAATTCCTCAGAGGATTTAATATATCAGACTGCACAGTTGTCAATTGACAGGTTTCATTCCTCGCAACCATATCTTATCTCCCGGAGCAGGTTCAGCACCTTCGTTCATCATGTT
This sequence comes from Bacteroidales bacterium, assembly GCA_003157055.1. Classification (GTDB taxonomy): domain Bacteria; phylum Bacteroidota; class Bacteroidia; order Bacteroidales; family VadinHA17; genus LD21. Next base: position 7,717 of record PMIG01000282.1, read on the forward strand.
ATATTCATATAGCTTTTTCACCTTTATACCGTAAATCTGCGAAATCAGGTACATGGTATCGCCTTCACGGACAATATGAGTCTCCGTTCCAGGTTCTGCCTTGTCACGCTTAGGCTGAAGGTAAAGTATCTGACCGGCGACAGGCGTGAATGAGGCATTTAGCTCATTGTACTTTGCCAGCTCCCATTTAAGAAGCTGGAACTCATTCTCAATCATACTGAGGGTCTCTCCATCCTTTACAATTATATATTGAATCCTGTTATTTTCCATTACCCTTGAAACATGTGCCGGGACAACCGCACTCTCCTGACCGACAGGTTGAGCATACCCTTGTTTAAGCTGAGCGGAAGCAGTATCTATGGGTTTTTCATATTTCGGAACGACTTCCGCCTGTGGATGCAACTGGTTCCCTCTGTCGAAATTATAAAGGCTGTTTTCTTCTATCTTCTTTATCAGCATACCAGCATAATCCGGGTTTGTTGCATACCCTGCTCTCTTCAATCCATATGCCCATCCTTTATAGTCTGTTTGAGAAAGATTAAAAAGTTCCTTATATCGTGATGCTGACTTCAGAAAATCAGAATGGTCATAAAAAGAATCTTCCGGACGGGTATATTTTCTGAAACAATCATTTCTCCTGTCATCATCATGCCTGATTGTCGGTCCTGTCCAATTTTCATGACATTTGATTCCAAAGTGATTGTTCCCCTCCCGTGCAAGAGTGCTTCTGCCAAAATCAGATTCAATCATGCCCTGGGCAAGTGTTATGCTTGCAGGCACTCCTGTTCTCTTCATTTCACTTATAGCCAGGCTGCTATATCTGTTAATATATGCCTGTGCATCTAAATCAGAAGTATTAACTTTAGATGCAGTTCTTCCGGCACGGCAGGATGTAAATAGCGGAACCGACAACATCAGAAGCAACAGGTATGAGTGTCTGTGCATACGTCAAATTTTGCGTAAAAGTAGAAAAAAGTGATTAAAGTACTTAAAGTTATAATCATTATATCATAAACTCTAAGTGCTTCACACTCTGGCCCTCTCCAAACTTCTTTTTTCCCCAATAAATATTACCTTTATAACCCATAAGAGATAAGAGTGTTATGAGCAGAACAGAAAATATTTTATTTTCATACCAGGAATTCGATGATCAGGATGAACTTGGACCTTCCGATAAGGAGCTTCTGGCCATGGCCCGCGAAGCAGCAAAAAATGCTTATGCACCTTATTCCGGGTTCAAGGTGGGAGTGGCTCTCCGGCTTGAAAGCGGGAATATAATCCTTGGCACTAATGTTGAAAATGCAGCATTTCCATCGGGGATATGTGCTGAAAGAACCGCGATCTCCAGCGCTTCATCCAATTACCCTGGCGATAAGCCGGTTGCCCTGGCGATAGCAGCATTAAACAGGGAAGGTTACTCCGATGAGATTGTCTCTCCATGCGGCAACTGCCGGCAAGTTATAGCAGAAGAAGAATCCAGACATGGAAACAATATCAGGATAATCCTGAGCAGCAGGAAAAAGATCCGAATTATTGAAAAAGGAGGAGACCTCCTGCCACTCCAGTTCAGCAAAAATCACCTCAGATCTGCTCTTCGATGATTACCAGCTGAAAACCTGCTCCGTGAATGTTTTTAATGTTCAGCCTCGGATCTTCTGAAAGGAATTTTCTCAGTTTGGTCACATATACATCCATGCTCCTGGCAGTAAAATAGTCATCATTGCCCCATATTTTTTTCAATGCCATTTCCCGGCTTATAAGGGAATTGGGATTAGTGACCAGCAATTCAAGCAGCTGTGCTTCCTTCGGCGATAGCTTTTTCTCATCGTCACCTGCCGTAAGTGTCCTTAACCTGGCATTGAAGATGAATTTACCAAGTTCATAGATGTCCTTTGTGCCGCTCTGAAAATCACGGCGTGCAAGAATAGCACGGATCTTGGCGAGAAGGATATCAGTATCGAAGGGTTTTGTTATGTAATCATCGCCTCCTGCTCCATATCCTTTAAGAACATCTTCCTTAAGCTTTTTGGCCGTAAGAAAAACTATAGGAATCAGGTTGTTTATCTGCCTTATTTCGTTGGCGATAGTGAAGCCATCGACATGCGGCAGCATCACGTCAAGAATACAGATATCGAAGAGCCCCTTTCTGAAGTGCTCGACAGCATATTTGCCGTCGTCAACCCATTCCACGATAAAATCGTTAATTTCTAAGTATGATTTCAGCACTGAACCGAAGCTCAGATCGTCCTCGACAAGAAAAATCCTTACAGCTTTTGAACTCATTTCTAATTCTCCTGGTTAAATGGTAAAAATACGTCGAATCGGCTGCCCTTGCCCAGCTCGCTTATAACAATCACATTCCCCTTATGGGCCTCAATTATAGCACGGGCATAATTGAGCCCGAGTCCGAATCCCTTTACATCATGC
>PMIG01000091.1 GCA_003157055.1 Bacteroidales bacterium
CCCCGACACCTGTGGAAATATATGTTGCACCCGGGCCGAATGAGGAATGACATACTCCCGGTGTACCTGTGAGCCTGGCAGAAACGTCGGCCATTACGCCGGCAGCAGATTCATGAGACGTGAGGATGAATTCAATCCCGGCATCCCTGAATGCCTCCATCCAAGGAATTGATGGTCCGCCGGGAATGCCAAAAACATAACGTATACCTGAATTAAAGAGTTGATTTGCAATGTAATCAGCTACTTTCATTGTTTATTTCTCTTTGTCCTTTTACAAAACTATAAAATAATAAACATTTTACAGAGCAATTTTTAAAAGAGTGAAAAGTACTTTCAGCGATTGATTTTAGTATGGCGAATAACATTTTTTTTATGATATTTAACGTCAAATCTGAAGGGTGGGAAAAAGAGACAATACAATTTTCTGGGCAATCATGGCCTGTCTGTTGTGGTCAACAGCTTATGCAGGCATCAAGATAGGTCTTCAATATGACACTCCGTTTCATTTTGCCGGAATAGGTTTCATCATTTCGGGATTAATGATTTTACCTTTTACTGTCAAGCCGGCTCTTTATATTAAGATGATAAAGGAACACTGGAGAATCGTCGCATGGGTTACACTGGTTCAGACGCTGTGCAATTATATTCTTTTCTACCAGGGATTTAATATTGTACCGGGAGATCCTGGTGCAGTTATCGTAGGCTCTCAACCTCTCTTTGCTGCCGATGTTGCAGCATTGATGAATAATAATGAGCGTCTGACAAAGAGGAAGATAATAACAATAGTTCCTGGTATTTCAGGCAGTAGCCTGAATGGCTCACAATAACAGGTATGGTAATCATAACGGCATCACTTATCGGGTTCTTTAAAAACAACGGTAAACCTTATTTCGGTTGATATGAAAAAAAGACTTATAGCTCTCTTCACATATGCAATTTTCTGGTTGGTTTTCTTCATGACCGCCAGGCTGATTTTCATTTTCACTCATTACCAGGAAGCATCGCAATATGGCATAGATTCTATGGCAGCCACATTTCTCCATGGACTGAGGCTCGATATTTCGGCAACAGGATATATTATTCTTATACCGGTTTTATTTATGATCCCGGGCGCCTACTTTAACGGAAGCTGGTACAAGGTTTTTATAAAATGGTATACTTATGTTCTGATTTTGATTTCAGCATGCATCGTTGTTCCTGATACTCTTTTGTACAAGTATTGGGGTTTCCGGATGGACTATACGGTAATGCTTTATCTTAAAACGCCAAAAGAGGCTGCAGCATCAGTCACGCTGCTGCAGATATCAGCTGTCATTGCCGGAATATTGCTGCTGTCCGGACTGTTCATCTTCTTATATAAAAAGTATATTTTCAGGTTATTCGGCGGGTTCAACAGGGAGAAGCTCTGGTATCTCGCTATTCCGTTCTTCATGCTTCTGCTGGGATCGCTCATAATACCAATAAGAGGCGGAACCGGACTTGCTCCAATAAATGCCGGAACAGTTTATTTCAGTGAAGATCTCTTTGTAAACCATACGGCAGTGAACGTAGTATGGAATTTCGGCAGCTCCGTTTTAAACAGGAAGCCAACAAAAAACCCTTATGAATTTGGAGACCTTATTGCAGCTAAGGAAACTGTAAAGTCACTTGTAAGTGATAATGGCAAGCCAGTGAAATTGCTGAACACCGATCGTCCGAATATCATTATAATAGTGATGGAAAGCTTCGGAAGCGCATTGATCGGACCGCTTGGCGGCGATTCACTTACATCTCCAAACCTGAGCAGGTTAATGAAGGAAGGTGTCGTGTTTACGCACTTTTATTCTTCCGGCAACAGGACTGACAAAGCCTTGCCTGCAATTTTGGACGGTTATCCGGCTCAACCTGCAAATTCAATAATGAAATCGCCTGAAAAAACACAATCACTTCCCAGTATCGTAAAGAAAATGAGCGGGTTTGGATACAACTGTTCTTTCTGGTACGGAGGCGATATCAATTTTGCAAACTTCAATTCGTTTGTGATCAATAATGGATTCACCAGGATAATCACAATGAAGAATTTCAATCCGAAATTCTATAATTCCAAGTGGGGCGTTCACGATCATATTCTTCTCGGAGCTTTGAGGGACTCAATGAGCAGTGCAGTGCAGCCGTTCATGAAAGTTGTCCTTACTCTTTCAAGCCATGAGCCTTTCGAAGTGCCCATGAAACCTGTTTTCAAAGGGAATGATGATCTTACAAAATTCAGGAATTCGATCTATTACACCGACAAGTCACTCGGAGAATTTCTTGACTGGGCAAAAGAAACTGAATGGTGGAAAAACACACTTATTGTCCTGGTAGCCGACCACTGCCGCAGGAATTCAAATGCTGACCTGGTTTATTCGGAGGTTATATTCAGAATTCCTATGATATGGCTTGGGGGTGCTCTTGCGGAACATGGAGTTCAGATCACGAAAACCGGCGACCAGGTTGATATTCCGCTGACTCTTCTTCACCAGATGGGCCTCGATGGTAATTACCCTTTCAGCAAAGACCTCCTTTCGGACGGGACAAATTCATTTGCATTTTACACGTTCAATGAAGGGTTCGGATTTGTTACGGACAGCTCAAAGTATATTTATGATCATAAACCCGGAAAGCCGGTATTCGAAGATGGTAAAGATCCCGAATCGGCCGGTAGGCTCGGCAAAGCCTATTTGCAGGTTCTATATGATGATTTCCTGAAGCGATAGAGCTATCGATCCCACTTATTCTTTTTGTGTGCTTTTTTATCCTTTTTGAATCCTCCTGATCTTTTCCCCTGGTAATCAATCTTCTTTCGGTCTGATTTCCTGGCTGGTCTTCTGTCGGACCATTTTGCCTTTCTTTTTTCAGATCTATCGCCTGATTCATCTTTTTCAGTCCTTTCCTGAGCAATTTCCACTGCCACCCGGCGATCGTTGAACTTAGCATTATTCAATGCATTGATTACTTCATCGGAATATTGCTCTTCAACTTCAAAGAAGGAAAAAGTCTTCATAAGGTCAATCTGACCAATAGGCACCTTCCTGCCTTTTGTATTTTTATTGACCAGCTCAATAAGCTGTTCCGGATAAAAACCATCAGTTTTTCCGAGATTTATAAAGAGGCGCTTGTATTTTGCATCAGGAGATCCCTTTGGACCTCTCTTGCCTTTTTCCCAGCTCTCTTCACGGCCACCTTCAGGTGAAAAAATATCATCACCATGCCTGTAATCATCCAGGAACCGGTCAAATTGAAGAGAGACGACCCTCTTTAAAAGCTCTTCTCTGTCAAGCTGAAATAGTTTTTCTTCAATCTCAGGCAGAAACTTTTCTATTTCCTGATGCTCGGTAACAACTGTCTCGAGTTTTTTTACCCAGTGAAGAAGCTGTCTGCTGCAGATCTCGCTGCCCGTTGGAATTGGCAGAGATTTAAATGATTTCTTCACTTTTTTCTCCAGCTGGCGGATGATACTCCTTTCCCTTGGCGTGATCAGAGTAACTGATATTCCTTTTTTACCTGCTCTGCCTGTC
>PMIG01000132.1 GCA_003157055.1 Bacteroidales bacterium
GGCGATTTTTATGAGACTTTTGGAGAGGATGCGATAAGAGCATCCGAGATACTTGGAATCACTCTTACCAGGAGGGCAAACGGGTCGGCATCATTTGTCGAGCTGGCAGGGTTCCCTTACCATGCACTTGATACATATCTTCCAAGGCTCGTGAGGGCAGGTCAGCGTGTAGCTATTTGTGAGCAGCTGGAAGACCCGAAGCTTGCAAAGAAGATTGTCAAGCGGGGGATCACTGAGCTTATTACCCCGGGAGTATCACTGAATGAAAATGTCCTGAATCATAAGGAAAACAATTTTCTGGCAGCAGTTCACATCGATAAAAAAATCGCCGGTGTGGCATTTCTTGATATATCCACCGGAGAGTTCCTTGTTTCGGAAGGGACTATAGAATATATAGATCAGATGCTGAATAACTTTCAGCCCAAAGAAGTCCTTTACGAAAAGAAGAAAAAGGAGATCTTCCTTGAATGCTTCGGCACAAAATTTTATACAAACAAGCTTGATGACTGGATATTTACGGCTGATGCAGCCAACGACCGGCTCCTGAAACAGTTTGGCACAAGCTCGCTGAAGGGATTCGGAGTCCAGGGACTTTCTTATGGAATTATTGCTGCAGGAGCCGCTCTGTACTATCTTGATATTACTCAGCATGAGCAGCTTGGACATATTACCGGGCTTTCGCGTATTGAAGAGGAAAGATATGTCTGGCTCGATAAATTCACCATAAAAAACCTTGAGCTGTTTCATTCACCCTATGAGGGTGCAAAAACACTTATAGATGTCATGGACCGGACTATCTCTCCTATGGGTGGAAGGCTTCTTAAGAGATGGATCGCACTTCCTCTAAAAGATATTCAACCGGTTAATGAGAGACTTGATGTTGTCCAGCATCTTATTGAAAAAAGCACTAATAGAGATGAAATGGCAGGGCTGATCAGGCAGATTGGCGACCTTGAAAGGCTTATTTCCAAGGTAGCTGTAAACAGGATCAACCCCAGGGAAGTAATTCAGCTAAAAAGAGCGCTTAAAGCGATCGATCCTCTTAAATCTTTATGCAGCACAAGCGGATGCGCTCCGCTTGTGAAGATCGGGGAACAATTGAATCCTTGCAAGATCCTGGCCGACAGAATAGAACACGACGTTAGCAACGACCCGCCAATTCTTATTAACAGAGGAAATATAATTGCCACTGGCGTATCTGCAGAACTTGATGAACTCCGGAAAATACTATATAGCGGGAAAGATTATCTGGCCGATCTTCAGAACAGGGAGAGCGTCAGAACAGGAATCACATCACTCAAGATAAGCTACAACAATGTTTTCGGGTACTATATTGAAGTAAGAAACACGCATAAGGATAAGGTACCACCTGAATGGATCAGGAAACAGACCCTTGTAAATGCCGAGCGCTATATCACTGAAGAGCTTAAGGAATATGAAAGTAAAATTCTCGGAGCTGAAGAAAAGATAATAAATCTTGAAACGAAGCTCTTTGGCGATCTCGTACTTGCGGCACTCGAATACATACCCCCTGTCCAGCTGAATTCAACTCTTGTCGGAAAGCTCGATTGCCTCCAGTCATTTGCTCTTTTGTCGGCAGAAAATAATTATGTCAGGCCAATACTTGATGATTCAATGGTACTTGACATTTCTGACGGCCGGCATCCGGTGATTGAAAAACAACTGCCTGCAGGAGAATCGTATGTTCCTAACGACCTGCTTCTTGATACTGAGGAGCAGCAGATAATAATTCTTACCGGACCAAACATGTCCGGCAAATCAGCACTGCTCAGGCAAACAGCCCTCATAGTATTGATGGCTCAGACTGGATGCTTTGTACCGGCAAAGGCAGCCAGGATCGGTATGGTGGATAAAATTTTTACCAGGGTTGGTGCTTCTGATAATATCAGTCTTGGTGAATCTACTTTTATGGTAGAGATGAACGAAGCAGCCAGCATTCTTAATAACCTGTCCGACAGAAGCCTGGTCCTCCTGGATGAAATCGGAAGGGGAACGAGCACCTACGACGGGATCTCAATAGCATGGGCTATGGTTGAATATCTGCATGAAAACAGGAAAAGGGCTAAAACGCTTTTTGCAACACACTACCATGAGCTTAATGAAATGGAAAATTCATTCTCGAGAATAAAGAACTACAATGTCTCGATAAAAGAGATGAACGATAGAGTCATTTTCCTTCGCAAGCTGAAAAGAGGAGGAAGCGAGCACAGCTTTGGAATACACGTTGCGAGAATGGCTGGTATGCCTGGAAGTGTGGTAAAAAGAGCAGGCGAGATACTTAAGGAACTTGAACAAAGTCATGATAAGCAAGAACTTGCAAAACCTGTTGCAGATATTGCCGGTCACAGAGAGGGTCTTCAGTTAAGCATTTTTCAGCTTGACGATCCGGTACTGAAGCAAATACGCGATGAGATACTTGAGATTGATATTGATAATCTTACTCCGGTTGAGGCGCTTAATAAGCTTTATAATATAAAAAAGTTACTTAAATAGCAATAAAATATACGGAACCCGGGATTATATGATAATAAAACCCCTGCATAGATGGTCGGATGAACCAGCAAGAATGGCGATACTGTTTTTAGCGTTCACTCTACTGTTTTCCACTTGTGTTAAGGATACAAATATCAATGATCAGTCTGTGCCATATGCAGCACTCGAAAAACAGATTCGCAGCGAAAATGACTGGAGAGCTGTTTTTACATGGGATCAGTATACCGATTTGATGACCCTGCTTTCTGACAAGAAATTTCTTGTTCTTCCTCTGAATGAAATGAGAAGTACTTTTGACAGTACCGTAGTAGTTGTGGGACTTAGACACGATATTGATCTTAATCCGTTTAAGGCACTTGAAATGTCTGATATTGAAAAGCACTTCAACCTGAGGGCTACATATTTTGTTCTGGCAACAGCTGAATATTATGGCACAGTTGCAAATTGCGAAATTGTACGGCGTCCTGAAATGGACTATGTATATGAAGAACTTTATAATAAAGGAGCAGAGATTGGAATTCATAATGATCTTCTCACTCTTATGATAAACTATAATATCGATCCGAAGATATTTACACTTGACGAAATAAGTCATTATGCAACATTGGGCATTCCTGTATATGGATCAGCTGCGCATGGTTCCCCAATTGCGAAGGAGCTTAAGATCTCAAATTATGAAATGTTCTCCGATTTTGCAGCCAGGGATTCCATCACATATAATGATATAAAATATCCTGTCGGAAAGTACAGCCTTAAGGATTGTGGTCTCGAGTATGAGGCGTACCATATCAGGTATGATCAATATTATTCTGAATCAGGCGGTAAATGGAATGACCACGCCGGTTTCACAGGAATCATCGAGAAGCTAAAATCCAGCAAGCCTGGCGACAGGATTCAGATACTTACCCATCCTTGCTGGTGGGGGAAGAGAGCGAACTAAAAACTGCTATATAAAAGTGAGACCTCTTTTTTAATTTTTTAAGTAAATTGCTTATTAATATTTTTAATAATAATCATATGAAAAAGATAGTTTCTATTGCAGCCATCTTCTCAATTTTTATTACTTCAGCACATTCTCAGCCGGGAAAGGTAAAACAGGTAAGATTATCAGATTTTAGCCTGCAATCCTCTTCACTGGTAAAAGCCCAGGGTACTGAGATTTCTTCGGCTTATTACAAACCGGATGTTTACTGGTTCCCGGTAACGGTACCATCAACAGTTCTGACAGGACTTGTAGCGAATAAAATATATCCCGATCCATATTTGGGGATGAATAATATGCTTATCCCTGATGCATCAGATGAATTCAACNNGTGCCGTCAGCCGATAAAGGCAGACATTTCCAGCTGATCTTCAAGGGGATTAATTACAGGGCTGCTGTCTGGGTCAATGGTAAACAGATCGCTGATTCCACGAAGATGGCAGGTATGTTCGCAGAATACAGCTTTGATGCTTCTAAAGTCATAAATGCAGGAGAGACAAATGCACTGGCAGTTAAGATATATCCTCTTGATTACCCGGGATTGCCAGCATCAGAGCAGCTTGAC
>PMIG01000380.1:0-3460 GCA_003157055.1 Bacteroidales bacterium
AATTCTTATCAACACGCGCTCCAACGTAGAAGACTGATGCAAGCGCTGCAAAACCTGCAGTTGCATGAACAACAATACCACCAGCAAAATCAATTATTCCCCAATGAGCAAGTAGTCCGCCACCCCATATCATATGTACAAATGGGTAGTAAACCAAAATTTGCCATACGGTAAGGAAGATAAAGTAGGCTTTGAAGGAAACCCTGTTTACAAACGCACCTGTAATAAGTGCAGGGGTGATAATAGCAAACATCATCTGGTATGCGATAAAAACTAACTCAGGTATTTTTCCATTACCCGACCAAAGCGTATCCATCCTAATTCCTGATAGAAAGGCTTTATCAAAGTTTCCTATTATGCCACCATCTCCTCCGCTAAAACATAAGGAATAGCCAAAGAATACCCATAGAACTGTTGTCCACCCAAGTGAAACGAAGCTCTGAATCATAATCGCCAGAATGTTTCGCTTTGTTGCCAAACCACCATAGAACATGGCCAGTGCTGGTGTCATAAGCATAACAAGACTTGTTGCAAGCAGCATGAACCCTGTTGATCCTGTTTCAAGAACAGCTTTTGGTTGAAGTAAAATTAAATTTAACATCATTATTATTTTTAGTTGAGTAATTTAAAATATATGTTAGATAAAGATCAAGCTCTTGGTATAAGGTTTGGGAGAAAGTGTATGAACACTATGCTCCATTAAATAAAACGTGAGTAGTGTCCTTGTTTAAAACTTTATATTTTAACCAGGGTTGAATGCCTGGACTGCTACCGCCAAGATTTACTCCCCTCCAGATATAACGATTCACTAAATCTGCTCCAAACTGAATGGGTGATTCAATCTGAGAAAAAACATTAACAGTAATCGACAAAAACAAGATAAATGTTATGATTACTTTAAATAATCTGTGCATCTTAGAAAGTTTGCAGGATAATTCATAGTAAATGTATCCTTCCACTTTTTTGGTAACAATAGAACTTGGTATGAAAGACGACTAATACTTAGTTGTAGATTTTAGATATTAATTATAGCTCGAATAAGCCCTTTGGAATATGATAATATGCAATACTCACCTAACCTTCGGTTTAAATACTACCTGATACTCCCCATCCGTCTTAGGTTGCACCTTAGTCAGAGTTTCAATGCAATTAAGATTATGTAGGAGATAAATTGAGTTTATAGCTATTATCTGCTTTTATTATACCAGGATTTATTCTTCACCCGTATAGGACTATTGAAATAGATACTGAGAATTTTGACCTTAAATAGTCATTTCCAAATGTCTCATGAACTAATGGTTTACGTTACTTGAATAGACAGTTTTAATTGACAAATTCTAATTTAAAGCAACCAACAATTTGAGCATGCAATTGATTATGTGCTGGTTACAAAATCCATCACCAAATCCGTCACCCCTTAAAAAACAAGAACCCGTAAGACGTTGATCTTACGNNCTACCGACTGAGCTATGGCACCTTCTTTTCGGACTGCAAATATATATTTCAAATCTGAGTAACCAAAACTTTGAACTCAAAAAATCAATTTGGATTCATTTTACCTATATGGTACATTTGCAACCTGACTTAAAATTCAATCATGCAGTTACTTTACCATACACTCGAAAACAAAATTAGAGTTATCCATCTGCGAACAAACGGAATGGTAGCCCATTGCGGACTTATTATTAATACCGGCTCCCGCAATGAAAAGGAAAATGAACATGGGATGGTTCACTTTATTGAGCATATGCTCTTCAAAGGTACCCGGAAACGGAAAACATATCACATTCTCAGCTCTCTTGACGATGCAGGTGGTGAACTTAATGCCTATACTACTAAGGAGGAGACTGCAATACATGCTTCAGTTCTGACAGAAGAGTTTGAAAAAGCTGTTGATATAATCAGCGATGTAACGTTTAATTCAGTTTTCCCCACAAAAGAGATAGAAAAGGAGAAGGACGTGATTATAGAGGAAATAAACTCATATCTCGATAATCCGGCAGAACTTATCTTCGATGATTTTGAGGAGATGATCTATAATGGTCAGCCTATCGGAAGAAATATCCTTGGAACACCGGTTACTGTCAAATCTTTCACACAAAAGGATCTCTTTGAATTTGTTGAAGGTAATTATAATACGAACCAAATGGTTTTCTGTTCAATCGGAAATATCGCTGATGAGAAGGTAGTGCGATTAGTAAATAAATACCTGGGAGCAGCAGCTTTAAATATCAAATCAGGCAAAAAAGACAAACCTTCCTTTTATACCCAGACCACCTTAACAAGAAAAATGGACACCAACCAGGATCATTGCATGATCGGAAACGTAGCCTACAACATAAAGGATAAAAGGAGAATAGGCATGTTCCTGCTAAATAATCTATTGGGTGGACAACCATTGAATTCAAGGCTGAACCTCTCCCTGCGGGAAAAAAACGGCTTTGCTTATAACGTCGAATCAAATTACAATGCATATCTCGACACAGGGGTGTTTTCAGTATACTTCGGCACCGACCGGCAAAATCTTGAAAAAAGCATCGCCATTACCATTGCTGAACTAAATAAACTGCGCAATACCAGGCTCGGACCAATCCAGTTCAGCAAGGCAAAAAATCAGCTGAAGGGCTACCTGGCAAGAAGTTATGAAAACCATGAGAGCCTTATGCTCAGCCTTGGAAAAAGTCTTCTTGTTGTTAACAGGATAGATTCACTCGAGGAGATATGCAAAAAAATTGACTTACTCACTACTTCAGAATTACTGGAGATTTCCAATGAGGTTTTTGAACCTTCAAAATTATCGACTCTTATATATAAATAACTATGGATAAACTGATTGAAAAGTATATCCATGATCATTCGTCGCCGGAAGATCCGGTTCTTGAAGAACTGTTCAGGGAGACTCATATAAGATTCGTCAATCCCAATATGTCTACCGGTCATATACAAGGCAAGCTTCTTGAGCTTATCTCAAAAATGATAACTCCCGAAATTATTCTTGAAATCGGCACTTTTACAGGATATTCAGCTATTTGCCTTGCCAGGGGTTTGAAACCGGGAGGGAGGCTCATTACTATTGAAATAAATGATGAGCTAAAAGAATTCAGCAGTTCATGGTTCCGAAAAGCAGGGGTCGATAATGCGATCACACAGCTCACCGGCAGAGCCCAGGAAATTATCCCGGGACTGGATAAGCAGTTTGATCTTGTCTTTATCGATGGAGATAAGAGGGAGTACATTGACTATTATGAACTTTCAATTGATAAGGTCAGAAGTGGCGGATTTATTATTGCCGATAATGTTTTATGGGGCGATAAGGTTTTGGATGCCACCTCAAGGGATTCCCAGACAAGAGGAATAATTGAATTTAACGAGATGATAATGAGAGAGAAGGGAATTGAGAAAATAATCCTTCCCTTAAGAGACGGGCTGATGCTTATCAGGAAGAACTAATCCCTGACAG
>PMIG01000380.1:3508-4508 GCA_003157055.1 Bacteroidales bacterium
CCAGTCACAGAATCAGGATACTAAACTTACAGCAATTGTCAATAAGGCAACCCGCCTCTTTGGAGCAAAAGATGATCTTACCTCAGTTATAATGATAGTCCCTGCTGGCGACACTGTAGATGTTATAGGCTCAGACAGCACCTACTTTCACATTATTTACCAGGAAAGTGAGGGGTACATTTTTAAGGGTCATGCTACTATGCAGAATATTACCAATGATATAGCGCCTGCTATACAGCAACAGTCTAATGTCCAGGAGGAACAGCCGGTCCAGCAGCAACAGGTCAGCAGATTATCTTATCTGGAGAATAAATACGGGACAAGCATGGCAGCAAAGCTTATTGCAGGGAAAATCTGGAAAGGAATGACAACGGACATGGTGCAGGATAGCTGGGGCGGTCCGAAGAAGATCAATAGGGTCATAAATGGAAATGATGTTAAGGAAGATTGGTTTTACAATAATTCCTGGCTTCACTTTGAAAATGATACGCTCATCGATTGGGGGCCTGTCAAACAGTAATCATTTCATCAGGCAATGGGATGCCATTTTCATGGCTCTGTTTTGCAGATAAGAAAAAATTCTTATTTTTGCCACAGAATCTGCGGGAGTAGCTCAGTTGGTAGAGCNNGCCGCATGAAAATGCGGCATTTTTTATTTACGAGGACCGAAGACGTGTTTACACGGAGGAGGTAAGAGTAAATAAAAAATGAAGCTGCGAAAGCAGCGACTTTGTTTGAATGCATCCTAAAAAGGGTCCGTCATGCCTTCAGGCATGACAATCCCGTCTCTGAGATTAAAAGAGCCCAATGGCATTCGTTGTTTGAATGGCTTTCCAAAAAGGGTCCGTCATTCCATCAGGCAAGACAATCCCTTTATAAAATTCAGAATTTGCTATAATGCGACACAGTTTAAGGATAACAAAAAGTCTGCCTTGAGAAACCAATACTTGTTATGAACTAATTGTTTGCTAAATTTGTATTCCCATTCAGTCTATAGGAC
>PMIG01000257.1:0-1272 GCA_003157055.1 Bacteroidales bacterium
ACAAGAGTGGAAGTCGATATACCGGTAATTAAATCTTAAAAGTGACCATGAACAGTTCAATCCGTGCAATTGTAATTGATGATGAAGAGCCCTCGAGGGAAGCATTGAGGAATTACATCTCCGATTTTTGCAGCGATGTTGAAGTTGTTGCTACTGCCTCCTCTGTAAAAACAGCTTTTAAAGCTATTCAGAAGCATAAACCGGATCTGATATTCCTTGACATCGAAATGGCTGACGGGAAAGGCTTTGACTTGCTGAACATGTTCGAGACGATCGATTTCAGGGTAATCTTTGTAACGGCTTATTCGGAATATGCAATTAGAGCATTCAGGGTAAATGCAGTGGATTACCTCCTTAAACCAGTAAAGGTAGATGAGCTAAAAGATGCTATTGAAAAAATAAAAGCAAGCAATGGTGACACTCAGTCAGAGAAGCTGTCAGTAATGCTTAAGGAGATGTCTGACGGAGTGTTTTTCCATCCTACTCTAGTAGTATCAAACATAAAAGGTTTTGAGGTGCTGAAGATCAATGAGATAATAATGTGCAAGGCAGATGGTTACTGTACAATTTTTTATCTGACAGGCGACCGGAAAATTAACAGTTCAAGGAACCTGAAGCAGTTCGAAAATCAGATTATAGAATACGGATTCATAAGGGTTCATAACTCTTTTCTCGTTAATCTGCATCATGTCAGCAGTTTCACCAAGCAAGGTGAAATTATTCTAACAGAAAATAACAAAGCATTTCTGGGCGACACGTATAAAGTTCATTTCATGGAGGTATTCAGAAAGAAATAAACAGGAATATTACTATTATCTCCTACAGAAAGCACCTATTATTTATAAGCTAAACAGGCGTTTGTTAAATAAAAAAGGGGGTTTGTTAGCTCAGAAAGCATATCTGTTAAGTTATTATAATCAGAGAAATTTGTTTTTGTACTTTCATCAAGTTATAAAGCAGCAAAAATATTCAGTGTTGAGTTTTGAAAATGTTTCCCCCGGCCTGCATTAATCTTTTGCAGGCATCAAATAAAAATGAGCCTCTCCCCGGGGCTCATTTTTGCATTTATAAAATATCTGGTTATTATCCGAGATATCCCTTGAGCAGTCTGCTTCTGGATGTATGACGTAAACGTCTTATTGCTTTTTCCTTGATCTGACGGACGCGTTCACGGGTGAGTCCGAATTTTTCTCCGATCTCTTCAAGTGTCATCTCCTGGCAACCTATCCCAAAAAAGAACCTGATAATGTCTCTTTCCCTTTCAGTCAGGGT
>PMIG01000257.1:1288-2741 GCA_003157055.1 Bacteroidales bacterium
GATACTTTCAGAGTGTCCGTAACTTTTTCCTTTGGCAGCTCAAGTACATCGGCAAGCTCTTCAGGAGAAGGAGTTCTTTCGTATTCCTGCTCGAACTTTGAAAAGGCCTTATTGATCTTATTGAGAGAGCCGACCTGGTTAAGAGGCAGCCTGACTATTCTTGATTGTTCAGCAAGAGCCTGCAAAATTGACTGTCTTATCCACCATACTGCATAGGAGATGAACTTGAAACCTCTGGTTTCGTCGAACTTCTCTGCGGCCTTGATAAGGCCGAGATTACCTTCATTTATAAGATCCGGAAGACTTAATCCCTGATTCTGATACTGTTTTGCAACAGATACAACAAAACGCAGATTTGCTTTGGTGAGTTTCTCAAGAGCAGCTCTGTCCCCTTTCTTAATTCTTTGGGCAAGTTCAACTTCTTCTTCTACCGATATCAACTCCTCCTTACCAATCTCCTGCAGGTACTTGTCTAGTGATGCGCTTTCTCTGTTGGTGATGGATTTGGTAATCTTAAGTTGTCTCATTATGCCTTTTAAAAAATTTTCGCAAAGATATTCCTTTATTATGTAATAACAAAAATTATTTGTTAATGTTGCATGAAGGGAGTTTATTTTGTTAAACTCCCTGTAATACATCTATTTATACTAATATTCTCTATCTCCTGAATGAGTAGCTGAAATAGGTGCCATTTGATTGGTAACCTTCAAGAGATGTAAGATTCTGTCCATTGTTAGTAAATTCTTTCACATCAGATGCGGCTTTTACCTTTTTCCCATTTATGGTCAGAATAATGTAGCCTTTTTTGATTCCAAGGTCCTTGAATCTTCCGTCATTAAGTTCTGTAACTTTTAGTCCATAATCTATCCTGTACATCCCTTTGTCCTCAGAATTAAGTGATTCAAGTCGGGCTCCAAATACAACTCCGGCTCCTTCACCCGGTGCAACAAATTTTGTGGTGTTATCATAATTTTTAAGAACAGCAGATACAGTGTTCTCTTTACCATTCCTGACATAAGTAATATCAACCTTGTCTCCCGGACGATATTTCCCGACCTGCTCCTGCATTTCAGCGACAGTTCCGACATTCACACCATTAAATTTAACTATTACATCTTTTTCCTTCAATCCTGCATCGGCAGCGGCCCCGCCTTCATTGACCTTGCTCAGATAGACACCTTTTACTGCGTCAAGTTTCAAATTTTCCTTATCTATAAGTTCGGAGTTAACATCAGCAGGGTTAGATATTCCGATGAAAGCTCTTTGAACCTCACCGTATTGTCTGAGATCCTCCACAACTTTTTTTACCAGATTGACCGGGATTGCGAAGGAGTTTCCGGAATAAGCACCATTAGGTGAAACAATTGCCGAAGTAATTCCAACCAGAAGTCCACGGGTATTGACGAGCGCGCCTCCACTATTCCCCATGTTAAGAGCAGCATCAGTCTGAATA
>PMIG01000217.1 GCA_003157055.1 Bacteroidales bacterium
GTAAGGTTGCTAAACCTGACAACTCCGTTATTGGTAAAATCGCCATAAACCTGTACCCTGTGTGAATGCAGTTCATAATAGTTTATAAAACCACCCGTTGTTCCATTGATTCCCAACGGACTCAAAACAGTATTTGTCACCCCTGTGCCCACGGTTATTGATCCGGTGTTGTCGACCGTAACATTTCCCTTAATAATTAGTGCCAGCCTCTGGGCTGTTGCATCATTTATCTGGAAGGTACCCTGCTTAACGTACAGATTTCCGTTGAGAGTTATGTTGTTTTTCAGGATAACAATTCCGGCAGTCTTAACTGTAAGGTGATAATAGGTAGCCTGTGTTGCTGGCATTGTTACTCCGGCATCATATTCGGTAGTACCTCCGTCAGTCGAAACGAACGTATTGGTAGTAATCGGAGTTGGAAAATTTGCCGATGAAAGCCTGAGAGTTCCGCTACCGCGAAGTGCTGTCAGTCCATTAGTGAATTTGAAGGTCGACAGATCGACTGATCCGCCCGTATTAATTGTTATATCAAGGTTTTGGGTAACAATATCTGATGGAAGGGTTACTGTACGGCCTGTAAGAATAACAACCTTATCACCTAAACCAGGAACCATTAATCCAGGTCCTGTAGTACCACCCGGATCAAATGTCCATGTGCTGGCCTGATCCCAGTTACCAGACTGGTAAGAATAATATGTTCCCGGAGCACCGACTGTCCAGGAACCTGTTATTGTTGATGCCCCGGCATAAGTCGATGTTGAAGGATTTGATCCTGCTGCTGAAGCTCCTGTAGCTTTTACCCATGAACCAGATGTGTTTGTATAAAGCTGTACCTGAAGCTGGTCACCGATAATCTCACTGTTATTATAAGCAAACGAAAGAACAGTTAATGCCTGTGTTGTTATTCCTGCACCTGTAGTGGTGATCTCCCAGTATTTGTTCATAAAAATGGTAAGGACACCAGGGTTAGTTGGAACTGCTCTAATTGAAAGGCTTCTTGCTGCAGCAGCCCCGGCTGGCAGGTTGGTCATTATGAATTCGTTATAATACCCGTTGCTCCCGACAGGCCATATCAGGGTATTAAAACTCTGATTGGTGACATTGGCAGATCGGGTAAGCTTACCTGTTCCATTCGTCTCAACCATTTTTGTTGTACTGAATGGGGCACCGCCAATTGCCGTCGTATTAGTTAAAGTAAGGTCAAAATTTCCAAGTCTTACAATACCTGAAGTAAGGGTCAGTGTACCGCCAACACTTGCAGCACCCGTGAGTGTTTTTGTTCCTCCTCCGTTGAAAATAAGATTGTTATAAACATAACCACCAACCTGCTGGTTAATACCGTTGTATGTTACGGTGCTGGTCGCACATGTGAATCCTCCACCAGTGAAATTTCCTCCAACAGTCAATATACCGGCTCCAGTATATGTGATATAATTTCTGTCTGAAGCCCCGTCCATTAAAATATTTCCTGTTGAAGTGAGGGTACCGCTTGTCAGAGAAATAAAGTCGTCATAATTGGCAAACGCAGTAGTTGGCATATAAACTGATGCACAGGTCAAAGTACCTGTTGTGATTGTTATTGACTGATCGCCTGGATCAGCAGCAGGTGCACCAAAGGTAATTCCACCAGTGACATTAAGAGTTCTTGTAGTCATTACCACAGTGGTGGCAAGAGTTGTTGCATCTTCAAACGTGAGTGCACCAATTGCATTGGGTACGTTGGCTGTAAGAGTAATAACATGCCCGTTACGTATTGTAACAGTCCCTGCACCTGCAGCGACACCCGGATAATCTCCGGGGGCACAGTTATTCCAGGCCCCGCCTGCTCTTACCTGCCATGATGTATTTGAATTCCAGTTACCAGTCGCCAGTGTCTGGTAATCGCCATCCTGAGGTGCAGGTAAAGGAGTTGATATAGCTTCATCACTTGATTTACTGATGAAAGTGTAAAGAGATTTGCTATCAGAATTACTATCGTTATTCAGAGAACCTAAAACAGGTTTCGGAGTAAAAAGCATCAAAATGATAAGAGCAATTGCCCCTGAAACGGATTTTACAGATCCGTATATATGCTTCCTAACAACAGATCCATGGAAAGAAATCTCCGATTGTCTGAAATGAAAAAGCTCTCTGAAAAAAGCTAACGATAAAATAAAAAATGCAGAGTTTGGATTCTTGCGTCCCATATTGATCAGGTTCAGTAATTTCAAAACTAGTTATAAACTTCTATCTATCAAACAAATAAAACTCTGCAGGTTATAGTTTTCCCTTTTTGAGCTGCAGAATTTATTACTCAATCGCTATAATCAGCGAATATATACAATTTTTAAACACCTGTAACACCATATTTTTCAAGTGTTTTAAACATATTAGCAAGACTTTTTAATATTGGTTTTGGTTGCTTATGGTAATTGGTTTAATCTAATCGCATTAAACCCCGGTTAATAGGCCTTTTGTGACAGTTCTGATAATTTAGTATTTTGACCAATGCCGAGATATTTAGATCAAACAGCCATTTTTTATTGATGAAAAGTTTGATGGGAGTACCAATTTATGAACATAATAGAAGGGTACTGCTTTTGCCATTCCTATTCATATTTGGTATTTTGTTTTGCAGAACAGAAAATGTCACATATATTTGCACTCTCTTTTTGGGGGTTTAGCTCAGCTGGTTCAGAGCATCTGCCTTACAAGCAGAGGGTCNNAGGGTCGGGGGTTCGAACCCCTCAACCCCCACGACTGTAAACCGGCCGCAAATGCGGACCGGTTTTGTTTTTTAGAACCCGAAGAAGGCTCGCCTTATGAAGGAAGATAAAAACAAAATCTTCTGATTATTCAACAAGCTAAAGATCATCCTTTTTGTACGGAATTGAAAACCGGAATTCGGTCCCTTCGTTAGGTTTTGAGCTTACCCATATCTTCCCTCCCTGCAGTTCGACATAAGCCTTGCATATTGACAAACCAAGCCCGGTTCCTGAATATTGCCTTGATTTGGTATTGTCGACCTGGTAAAACCTGTCGAAGATTCTTGACAGATGCTGAGCCGGAATCCCTATGCCTGTATCTCTGACAAAAAACTCAACGAAGGCATCCTTCATATCATAACCAAAAGATATTTTACCTTTTACAGTAAACTTAAATGCATTATTAATAAGATTTGAAAGAATCTGGACAAGCTTCGTACTGTCTGTTATAATCTCTGCATTCTTGAGAGCAAGTGGTGTCTCAAGGTTTAGGATAATATTATTGAGGGTTTTCTGATAACTGAACTGATCATAAAGTGTTCTTAACACTGTATTCAGGTTTATCCGGTTCTTGTTCAGCCTTACCTGCCCGGATTCGATACCAGCGAGATCAACAATATCATTTATTATTGAGAGAAGATGATTGCCGCTTTGAAAAATAATGTCTGTGTACTGGTGCCTTTCGGCTTCAGAAACGCCCGGCTCGTTCATTAGTACCGAGAACCCCAGAATCGCATTCATAGGGGTTCTTATCTCATGAGATACATTATGAAGGAATGCTGTCTTAAGACTGTCACTTTCCTCTGCCTTTTCCTTTGCTGCGATAAGCTCATTTTCAGCTTTTTTGCGTGCTGTTATATCCCTGAAGCTCCAGACACGTCCGACTGATCTCCCTCCGATCTTCTGAGGCTGTGAATAACGTTCAAAAAACCTTCCATCGTTAAATTCAAGTAAATCAGAGGTAATCGCTTCAGGATCAGAGTAGAGAAATTTAACTTTGCCAATAAAATCGTCGGGGCACTTAAGCTGGTCCAGTACAAATTGCAAAGCTGCTTCATCTTTCATCAATTTCAGGACCTCTTCCGGTATCTTCCACATCTCGGCAAACTTTTGATTGTGTTGAATAATTTTCCCATTTGTATCAACAACAAGTATACCATCAGCAGTTGATTCAAGAGTAGCATTCTGAAGGGAGAAAGATTTCTCCAACTCAGCTTCAGCAATTTTTCTGGAAGTGATATCTTCCACCATCGCAAGGAAAAAATGAACTTCGCCGGAGTTATTCCGTATCAGACTTACAGTTGTAGAACCCCAAATTATGGATCCATCGTTTTTAAAATATCGCTTTTCAGTATGATAAACGGGGATATCCATCGCCACCAGCTTTAGCAGTTCAAGTTCATCACCCGGAATATAATCAGGATGCGTAAATCTTCTGAACGTCGACCCGTAAAGTTCCGATTCCGAATATCCAAGCATCTTGCAGAAAGAAGAATTCGCCCTGAGAATGCCCATATCCTTGCCGGTCAATAACATCCCAATCGGACTGTCCTCAAAAACTTTACGGAATTTCTCCTCACTCTCCAGGAGAATCTCCTCTGAATTTTTTCTCTCAGTGATATCCCGCATTATTGACTGATAATAGGTCACACCTTCTATATCAACTTTACGGGCACTTACTTCAACCGGGAACTCTGTTCCGTCTCTCCTTTTATGCACAATATCAAAAATAGCAAAACCTATTTCATTGAGTATTTTGATATTTTCTGAAAATTTATTTTTAAAGGAATCTGCCAGAATTATGCTGATGTTATTACCTATCAATTCTTTCCGGTCGTACTTGTATGCATCCAGAGCCTTGTCATTTGCTTCTATTATTTTAAAATCACTATCCATGAGAAGGATAAGGTCATTTGCGAATTTCAGTATATAATCATAATGCTTTGTAAGAGCCTGTCTCTCCAGTTCCCGTTTTAATTTATCGCGGTAAAACCTTATTCTCTGCTGCCACCATAAACCTCCGCAAAGAAATAACGTTATAATAATCAATAGCATAATGATTATTATAACATCCCTTAGCTGAACCTTCAGCCCTTCATAAATTTCATCCTTATCAGTCTTGGCCAGTAAAAACCATGGGGATTCAGGCACTTTTTTCATTGAAGCAAAAACAGGTACGCCTCTGTAATCAATAGCATCAGAAGTTTCAAGGTATCCTCTGACTGCCATTGACGCAGCAAGTTTTTCCTCNNATGGAAGATAAATGATTCAGATGTACTATTTTTTATTGGCCACGACTGAATTAGCGGAAAAAGAACTTTATAAGGATCAATCCTTAAAATCAGCGCGCCAATTACTGACGTGTCAGTTTTTTCAGGACCAGTCATAGGAACTACAAGGTCAAGATGAACAAAATTGACATTACCGGTGAAGTGAAGGTCGGTAAGTACAACCTTACCCTTATTCATAATATCCGGCAACAGGAGTTTAAGGTAATTGCCAATGGTAGTATCGCGGTTAGGATAGAAAAGCGTCACGTTCATGTGCCTATCGATAAAAAGCGCATTCTTGTAATCGTAGTTATCTGTCATGGCTTTCAGGTCGCTCAGCAGATCCTCATGCAATTTTTTGTCACTTTTATTTTTCAGGAATCCTGAAAACTCTCTTACAAGGGAAAGATTCTGGTTGATAAAAGTCCCGTCACCGATTCGTTCCAGTCTCCATTGAGTAATCTGCCGCACTTTCAGGTCGGTAATTGTGGAGAGCTCATGCATGCTCGATTCCAGCAGATTCTTCTTCTGACTGTAATAATATAATTCACCGATCAATATAGCACCAATAGAAATAATTAAAAAAAGAACAATCAGAGGCATNNTTATTTCTTCTTTATAAATATTGAGGCTAGTATTGAAACAAGCAGAATAGAAACAATTATTCCAAGGGAAAGTAGAATCGGAATCTCAATGTGGAAGAATGAAGTCAGCATCTTAATACCTACAAATGTCAGGACCAAGGCCACTCCCGTTTTAAGATACCTGAAATATCCTATGATTCCGTTTATTGCAAAATATAGCGACCTGAGTCCGAGGATTGCAAAAATGTTCGAGGTATAAACTATGAATGAATTATGGCTTATTGCCAGTACTGCAGGTATTGAATCGACTGCAAAGATAAGGTCCGATACATCTATAATTATAAGAACCATAAACAAAGGTGTGGCATACAAAAGCTTGTTCTGCCTTACAAAGAGCCTGTTCCCATGAAGTTCACCCGTTACAGGTAAAAACTTTTTAAAGAACCTTACTACAGGGTTCTTCTCTGGCTCTAACTGTATCTCGGCCTGAAACATCATTTTAATCCCAGTGAAAACAAGAAATCCTCCAAAGAATATAACTATCCATGTAAACCTTGTTATAAGTGCAACCCCGGCAAAAATAAAAATGCCTCTCAAAATCAGGGCACCAAGAATGCCCCAGAATAAAACTTTATGCTGGTAAATAGCCGGAACTGCAAAATAGGTAAATATCAGTATGAATACGAAAATATTGTCTACACTCAATGAATATTCAATTACGTAGCCCGTGAGGAATTCAAGCGCTCTTGTCTTTCCAAATTCAAAAAAGACAAACAGGTTAAAAAATAAGGCGATTATAATCCAGACAGCAGTCCAGGTCAGTGCCTCTTTAACAGGCACTTTGTGCTCACTCCTGTTAAAAACACCAAGGTCGAGGGCGAGAATCAAAAAGACAAGAACATGGAATCCTATCCAGAAAAAAATACTTACCTGCATTAAGAATTAATTCAGTCTGCAAACTTATTAAAAAATCCGCAGTATAAATAAGAAAACCTTGCCATTGAGGTCATATAACTATGTATCATCTGTTTCCTTAGAAAGCTGAATATTAAAAACTTTTCTACCTTTACAAACCGCATATAAATATTTAAAATCCTTTGCAATGAAGAACATTATCACTTGTCTGATAGTTTTATTAATAGTGACCGGCACTCCTGAAATTTCTTACTCACAAAAGAAAATTCCAGGTACCAGTTTAATTACATCATCTGACCTTGAAAGCTACTTAACTTTCCTGGCTTCTCCCCTTCTGAAAGGAAGAAAAAATGGAGAACCGGAACTTGATATAGCCCAGCAATACATTGTTTCGGAGGCTAAGCTTCTTGCTCTCAGACCGGCAAACGGGAAAAGCTATCTTCAGCCATATTCAATAATGAAAAACACATTGAATCCGGAAAAAACGATGATTCAGGTTGTAACCAAAGGCAAGGATACAATGACATTCAAAGAACCCATTTTCCAGATTGTTCCGACAGGGCCTGTTGATTTCAATATTGACGGAGATGTGGTTTTTGCAGGTTATGGACTTAAGCAGGATAAATATGGATATAATGATTTTGAAAATATCCATCCAGAAGGGAAGATACTTTTGGTCATGATGAGCTCTCCGATGAATCAGGAAGGCAAATATGTCTTCGAATCGACAAACTGGAAATCGTTCATGAGCATCCAGGTCAAGCTGACTGCCCTCCTTTTCTCACGGGCCAAGGCTGTTATTATTGTCATGGATCCACGGTCAGGCTATTTATCTCTCGACGACCAGTTCCCGGGGATATCAGATGAACTGACCTCTTCGACCGCTTTCAAGGGTGAAAAACCCAAAATTTTTCAGTTTACCAACATGCCAAAGATACTATTCATAAGCAGGGTTGTTGCTGACGCTATACTCGATGGCAGCGGATCTACCCTTGCAGAGCTTCAGAAAAAGATTGACACCGATCTCAAGCCTCGCTCTTTCCTGATCCCTGATAAGCACGTCAGGATAACTGAAGCTGTTCAGTCGACTGAAGAATCTATGAATAATGTGGCAGCCTTTATTGAGGGAAGCGACCCGGTCCTTAAAAGTGAGTATGTTGTTTTTTCATGTCATGCCGACCATATTGGTGTCTCATCAAAGGGTATCAATACCGGAGCTGATGACAATGCATCAGGATGTGCTGCTCTTTTGTCAATGGCAAAAGCATTCAGCAGCCTCGAAAAAAAACCTCTCAGGTCGATTTTATTTTTATGGTTCTCAGGTGAAGAATTAGGTCTCTATGGATCTCAGTCATACGTGAATAACCCGCTTGTGCCTCTCGAAAAGACGGTTGTCGACCTCAATATGGACATGGTCGGCAGGACAAAAAGTGCAGCAGATACATCTGCCGAAAACCCGATGACCGGTCCGAACAGTGTGTTCGCAATTACCGACAACCAGAGCAAAGAGCTGATGAAGATTGCTGAAGACGTTGACAAGGGAAGCGATCTCGATCTTGATTACAGCCTTAGCGGAAGAAATCATCCCCTTCAGCTCTTTGCAAGAAGCGATCATTATAATTTTGTAAGGCACGACATTCCTGTACTATTCTTTACAACCGGGCTTCATACGGATTATCATACGCCAGGTGATGTCGTCGAAAAGATCGATTTTAATAAAATGCAGCTTGTTACCAGAACAATGTACCAGATAGGGTATAATGTAGCAAACAGAAAATTAAGGATTGCAGTTGATAATCCATTCAGTAAATGGTAAAAAAACAGCTTATAATCATTAGACTATAAGCTGGATATCTGTAACCGCATGTTAATTATCGGCCTTTCACAGGAAAAAAAGTCTGGATTGCAATTCTGTATTTTTCACTTACATCCGGAATGCCATTTCCATTAGTATCTTTCATTGATGAAAGGTACTCCATAAGCGCCAGCCACTCTTTCCCTTCCTGGATTCCATCCTTGCTTTCATCTATGTCAATCACCGCTCCCTTCATGTCAGTTATTACCTTCCCTGTGGCATCCTTTGGCACAACATTTATCAGCCCAAAGCTCATCTTTTTTATAATACCAACAAATTCAAGCATGTAGGAATTAGCAGCTACTGAATATAAGGTCTTGTTCTTCTTTGAAAAATCAACATCCCTGGTTTTGCCGGTACGATCAATAATTTCCAGCTTTTTTATCTTGTTCAACAATCCTCCATGGGCATCAAATTCTACCTTAATGCCGGAATAATAACAATAATTCTCAGCATCTGATTTTGATGCCATCCGGAGAATTTCTAGCACACTTTTAAGTTCTTTCCCGGTTACATAAATTTTTGAAAGCGGATAACCCGGCACATTATCCTTACCCTCTCCCATCGACATTATCCTGAATATATCCGGGGCACTCTGAATGCCAGGAACAATCTTATCGCGAATAACTCCTACAGCAACCATACAGACGTCAATCCCTTTACTGGTATGGTTGTTCAGGTAGCTGTATATCGCATCAGCTACAAGCGGACCCAGGTTGCTACCCTGTATGTCACCCTGTTCATTGCATTCAAGCAGGAATCCAGATTCGACAACAGGCTTTTGATAATCCAGACCGATAGGTTTAAGTATTTCATCATTTACCAGTTTTTTCTGATCTTCTATCAATTGATTTATCATAGGATCACCTGCAATCCTGTCATCTACAGGAAGCAATGAATAATTGTCCACTGTTACTTTTCCATTGTCGTAAGTAAGTTCAAGTTTTCCAACATACTGGCCATATTCACCAGTCTGGACAACGGGAATGCCGTTTACCATTATCGGCTTTTCGAGCTTTGTATGAGTATGAGCGCTAACTATGACATCGATTCCTTTGACTTTTCTTGCAAGTTCGACATCCTCTCCAGACCATTGTCCTTTCTTATCAAGCTGAACGCCGGAGTGTGAAAGACAGATTATGATATCACATTTTTCATCCTTCAGTTCTCTGACCAGCTTTCTGGCTGTTTTTACCTGATTTGAAAATTTTATCGGCAGAGCAAAGGCTGCATTTTTATCGGCAGATTTTCCCAACAGGGAAAAGAAACCTATTTTCAAGCCATCTTTCTCCATGATATATTTTCTTCCCATCAATCCGGAGTCGAATAGCTTTTCGATGGCATCATCTCCAGGGTCTTTCGCATTAAATACGGCATTTCCAAGAAGAACCTTAGGAATCTGTCCACCTTTTGCAGCAGAACTGATCATATCAGCAAGCTTTTGATCTCCAAAATCAAATTCATGGTTACCTATACAAACTACATCGTATCCCACGGTCTTCATCAGCCTGAGCTGAAATCCGGTGGATGGCTCCAATTCCTGGAAAAGAGTTCCCATCAGGAAATCCCCGGCATCCACAACAAGAGTAATTCCAGAATTTGACTTCTCTTCATTTTTTATTATTGTCGCCATCCGGGCAAATCCTCCTATTGTTTTATCATCATTTACAGTCATTGGCGTATATGCAGATTCAGGAGAATAGCCTATAAGCCTGGAATGAATGTCGTTTGTATGCAGTATCACAATTTTCTTCGCTGTCTGTGCCTGAAGACTCATTAGCGACAGGAAAAGGAATAAAACTGAAATAGTTCTTTTCATGATGATTATTTTAATAAATAAATGTACTAAATTAAATTACTTCTGCAACTACGAAAGTACTTCCTCCGACAAAAACCACATCTTCCGGCCCTGCATCAGCGATTGCTGCATCAAGAGCCAATCTGACTGAGGAGTAAGATTTACCGTAAAGTCCTGATTCCGAGGCTTTCAACTGAAGCACTCTTTCATCAAGTGCTCTTGGAATTGATGCCCTGGTAAAATAATATTCTGCCTTTTTTGGAAGAAGAGGAAATACAAGCGAAAGATCCTTATCGGAGACGAAGCCGATTACCATACGAAGCCTTGCTGATTTCATGGATGTCAGCTGGCGGACGACAAATTCCAGACCTTCTTTGTTATGCCCGGTATCAGAGATCACAAGAGGTTTTGTCCTCAGCACCTGCCACCGACCCTGCAAGCCGGTATTAGAGATAACTTTTCTTATGCCGTCGACAAGATCTTTATCAGAAAGGTTGAATTTGGTCCTGAGAACGGAGAAAGCCTCAAAGACAGTTTTCAGGTTATTTGCCTGGTAATCGCCACCTAGGGGGAGCCACCCGATGATAGTCTTATCTTCAGTAATATTCTTTATATTATATTGTCTCTCACCTGTAAGGTAATTGATCTGCTGAAGACGACACCCGAAATCATCATCAGCAAAGAAAACATGAGATTTGTTCTCTGCTGCTGCCATCTCAAAAACTTTCCTTGTCTCGATCTGCGTTTCACCAATAACCACAGGAATATCATGCTTTATAATACCGGCTTTTTCTGCTGCAACTTTGCTCAAAGTGCTTCCCAGGATGTCCATGTGATCATGACCGATATTCGTTATCACAGAGAGTACAGGCGTAATTATATTGGTAGAATCAAGCCTGCCTCCCAATCCGACTTCTATTACGGCGACATCGACCTCTTCGCGGGCAAAACAATCGAAGGCCAATGCTACTGTCATTTCAAAAAATGATGGCTTCAGCGATTCGATTATCCCCCGATGTTTTAAAACAAATTCAGTGACTTCCTTTCTGGGGATCATCTTTCCGTTTATCCTGATCCTTTCCCTGAAATCCCTGAGATGAGGAGATGTATAAAGGCCTGTCTTATATCCAGCCTCTTGCAATATAGAAGCAATAATATGTGAAACCGAACCCTTCCCGTTTGTGCCCGCAACATGTATAGTCCGGAACCTTGCATGCGGATGACCGAAGTAGGAATCAAGAGCATTAGAATTATCAAGATTATTCTTATAGGCAGCTTTCCCTATTCTGTGATAGGCAGGGAGCTGGCTGAACAGGAAATCAAGTGTCTGCTTGTATGTCATAATTCATCGTGGTATCGTGCAATCATGCAATCATGCAATCAGTTACCATTTGTTTCTTCTGATCCGATTCTCATCGAACCTTTCAGGCAAAGATGAT
>PMIG01000345.1 GCA_003157055.1 Bacteroidales bacterium
TTTTCATATCCCGTAAATAAGGGTAAAGGATATGCGATCCGATACGGGATCAGCAAATCAGATGCTGATTTCTATATCTATACGGATATCGATTTCCCTTTTGGTTGCCGGATAATTCTTCAGACTTACGAATTACTGAAATCTTCAAAAACAGATATTGTAATTGGCACCAGAGACAGATCTTATTTTGCAATGCTCCCCATTGAAAGGAGAATAATTTCATCAATGCTGAAAAGAATAAATTTTCTCATCACAGGATTTAAGATAAAAGACACACAGGCTGGGTTGAAGGGATTAAATAATGAAGCAAGAAAAATTCTAGAAAACACGAAAACCAACAGTTTTATATTCGAGCTTGAATTCCTGCATAAAAGTATAAAACAAGGACTTTCATTTAAGACTATAAAAGTTAGCTGTAAACCTGGAATAAAATTCACTAATTTCAGTACCCGGATCATCTGGAAAGAGATAAAGAGTTTTCTGAAAATATTTTTAAATATTGGAAAAGAAGATACTATTAACCTTTGACCTGGAGGAATTCGATCTTCCATTCGAATTCGGATGTCCGATTTCAGATCAGGATCAGATAAACGTTACCAATAATGGTTTGAAAAGGTTGACCGGATTACTGGCAAAATATAATATACCTGCAACATTTTTTACAACCGCCTTTTATGCAGAAAAGAACAAAGAACTGATAAAGAGTCTTTCATTAACTCACGAAATAGCCTCCCATTCGAAT
This sequence comes from Bacteroidales bacterium, assembly GCA_003157055.1. Taxonomy (GTDB): domain Bacteria; phylum Bacteroidota; class Bacteroidia; order Bacteroidales; family VadinHA17; genus LD21. The sequence continues at coordinate 743 of PMIG01000345.1, forward strand.
CAGCATTCAGGCTTTAAACAGACTGATCTCTTAGACTCAAAATCTAAAATTGAGGGAATAACCGGGAAACAGGTTTACGGTTTCAGAATGCCCCGTTTCCAGAAGATTGACATGGCTATAATTAAAGCAGCAGGATATCGTTACGATTCATCAATCAATCCCACTTTTATACCAGGAAGATACAACAATATTTTCACCAGGAGGAAAATGTATCGGGACATAAGCAGTAACCTGATTGAAATTCCTGTTTCGGTAAGTCCGGTTATCCGTTTCCCTCTCTTCTGGCTAAGCTTTAAAAACATAAGTTTGCCAATATATCTGCACATGTGCAAAATGGCGATCCAGAAGGATTTTTATCTCAATTTATGTTTTCATCCATGGGAATTCGATGATCTGGATTCATTTAATGTTCCCCGATATGTAAAAAACATCTCAGGGAAATTATATTTTGAAAGATTCGAGAAGATGATTGAGCGATTACTGGAAATAGCGGATTTCTCAACAATATCCGACTTCCTTGAATCTTTGGCTTCCAGTTGCTGATTAATATAAAAAGCCCTGTAATCCATAAGATCACAGGGCTTTAAAACAGTTATATACTGTTCTTTACTTTTTCTCTGGTGCTACAGGTTTTGCAGGTGCAGCAGCCGGTGCCGGAGCAGCAGCAGGTTTTACAGGTGCAGCAGCGGCAGCAGGTTTTGCAGCAGGTTTTGCAACAGGTTTTGCAGCAGGTTTCGTTACTTTACCTTTTGCTTTGCTTTTTACAACTGGTTTTGCAACTGGTTTAGCTGTTTGTGCAGCAGGAGCAGCAGCAGGGGTCTGAGCTGGCGTTTGAACCTGTGTTGTCTGGGCTTTTGCCGGTACAGGAGCTTTAGTCTGTGTCGGAGTAGTTGTCTGAGCTGTAAGAGCTGCGCTTACCATAAGGGCTATAGCAGCAAATAACATTTTCCTTTTCATTTTCGTATTTTTTAGAGTAATTAATAATTTAACGATTAAAGATATGCCTGCGAAGATGAAGTTTTTATGAAGATTCAGGGAAAAGGAAAGAAAAAGTTGAGCCCAAATCAACTTTTGACTCGACTGTGATAATTACATTATGAAAATCTGCGATTGTCTTTGTGATGGCAAGTCCGATTCCAACGTGATCTTCGTCCACATTGGATTTTGAATTGAACCGGGAGAATAAGTTTCTGAGCTGTTCCTCGCTGATTCCGATACCTGTATCTGCAACAGTAACGTTAAACCTTTTCTGATTAAAACTGCTAAATATACTTACTTTGCCTCCCGAACGAGTGTTCCTCATTGCATTATTCACAACATTATAAAACATGGAGAACATGAGGGATCTGTTTGCCTGAGTCATCTGGAAATCGGCTGTCGAATTATAAATTAACGATATTCCCGCTTCGCTGGCTATTGGTGTTAGTTCATCTACTATTTCAAAAATCAGATCTCCTACAGCAAATGATTCATTCTTCAGGTACTGCCTGTTTTCGATCCTGGCGATCAGAAGATGTGAATTAACAAGTGTTTTCAGTCGGTGCAATGTTCTCAACGATTCTTCAATCTTTGCTGATATACCATTGTCAAGGTTTTCCTGAAGAAGAATGTTCTCCAGCTTGCTTCGGAGAACAGAGACAGGAGTAAGGAGGTCGTGTGAAATATTTACAGTGGAATCCCTTTCCTTCCTGAAGAGCTCATCTATCCTGTTCATAAGGTCAATCAGCGTCTGATCAAGCTGGTTGAAGTCGAATGTAGTTGTATTAACAGGGACTTTATCAAAAACATTTGGAGTAGAAGTACCCTTTAGTTTTTTAATTATAAGGTCAAGCGGATGGAGAATCCTGTAAGTGTAATAAAGGTCAGCAAAAAGAGTAATTAGTATTATTAAAGTGAGAAGGCCCCAAGTAAGCCCGATAATATTCTTCCTGGTGTGCATTATGCTTTCTAGACTTTTACCAATCTCAAGAAGATAAGTCTGCCCGTTAAAATCAAAAGAGTAGCTGAGTACCCGGAAGCTGATTGTTTCCTCCTCAATCAAACGCTGAGTGACTCCGATGGAATCAATGTCTTCTTCAAGATCAATTCTCTCCAGGCTAATAAACTCATCCTTAAGAATATTGTAACTGCCGAATGTACTTTCAGATTCAGAATTAATGAATTGCTCAATTCCGATTTCATTGATCATCGATATTACCTGTTCCTTTTTCCTAAGCAGCTCCTTGTCGGTCTGAGAAATGTTGATCCTTTCTATGGTATAAGGCATGACTGCAATAAAAACAGCAGCGAATACCAGTTTCGAGAACAGGTTAAAGAGAGTAAGTTTTGTCCTTAGTTTTATCATACCATGAATTAATCTATCAGGGATCAATGGTCACCCTGTAACCTATGCCCCTTACAGTCTCAAGCCAGGGTGTCCGGGAATGAAGGTTCAGTTTTTTCCTGACATTTTTAATGTGAACATCAATAAAATTACTGTCGTACTGATCGTCAAGGATATTGCCCCATATATGTTCATAAAGCTGCTGGCGGGTAAGAACTTTATTCCTGTTCAGAATCAGATATTGAAGCAGATCATATTCCTTTCTGGTCAATTCAACCTCTTTATCGTCGCAGGTCACCCTGCGAGATGAACTCTCAATAGTAAAATCGCCAATATGAATAACCGGTGTGTTTATTGCAAATTTTCTCCTGGCAACAGCATTTATTCTCGATTGCAGTTCTATCAGAGCAAATGGTTTTGCCAGGTAATCATCAGCTCCCAGGTTAAGTCCTTTTACTTTATCTTCTACATTGCCCCTTGCAGTGATTATAATGAAAGCTGCCTCAGATTCACGATCCCGGGCTTCCTTTAAAAGGTCTAGTCCGTTATAATCAGGAAGACCGAGATCAAGGAGAACGAAGTCGTAAAGGTTCACTGCAATCTTCTCTGATGCTTCCATCCCTGTAAAAGCCATCTCGCAAAGGAAACCCTGGTTTTTAAGGAAAGTATCTATTTCTATCGCCAGGCTCTTTTCATCTTCAACGATCAGTACATTCATCCTATGCTCTTTACATCAAACAACTGAAATAATGAAAAATCTTATACTCGACAGTTTTGAATTCACTGCTCCGCATACCTATGCCAAAAATAGATACCCATTATGAAGAACTTATGAACAGCCTGTCAGTTGACCTTTATGTTTACTTCATTAGTATTCAGACCTTTGACCTGTAATGTATAACTTTTATCCTTTAGTTTCTGATTAGGGCAGGTTATACTCTCAGTAACCGATTCTCCCGGAGCAAGAGTAAAATAGGATCCTGTCCAGTAACTTGGCAGTACCTCTTCGCCTTTCATCAGAAGCCGTGGCCTGATAAAGAACGCGATCTTATCTGAATTATT
>PMIG01000381.1 GCA_003157055.1 Bacteroidales bacterium
ATAAAACCAGGAGCCGGGATTATTTTGCTGACTGACACAATTCCCGGTATTTTTCTTAAACCGGCTAATGAATTAGCTTTATAATATTCATCCTTTGTTTTAGCCTGGACAGAAATGATGATCTCATTCCTGTTTTTCAGAAACCTGTATGTACCTGTGAAAAGATGACTGCCTGTCTCTCCCTCAGCAATATTATGAAGATCAGAGACCAGGCTGCCGTTAATCCCGAATGGTTTGAACAGCTCATATAACAGTGTGTTATTCCTGAGCAGAGGCTTGAGCCTTGTGATATTCATTGCAAGGTTGCCATCTTTCTCCTTTAGCAGACTTTTCCTAAGCTTATCTGTGAAATAATTAACAATATCGTTTGTGGCTCCCAGTCTTTCGCAAGTCTCATTCAATGTGGCTTCTATAGATGGATTGATCTCCTTGAGAACGGGAATTACAAGGTGCCTTATCTTATTCCTGGTATATTTCGTTTGAGTGTTTGACCTATCTTCTCTGAATTTTACCCTATGTTTAATCTGGTATTCCCTGATCATTTCCCTTGGAGCAAACAGCAAAGGTCTGACGATATTGTTGCCGGAATTCTTTATCCCTGTTAGTCCTGCTATTCCTGTTCCCCGTGTCAGGTTGATAAGAAGTGTCTCGATATTGTCATTCAGGTTGTGAGCTACAGCAATAACGTCATATCTTTTCTTCCTGCGTGTCTCTTCGAACCAATCGTAACGTAACTCCCTGGCAGCCATCTGAATTGATATGCCTTTGCTTTCCGAGTATTTCTTTGTTTCAAACCTTGTGGAATAGAAAGGGATCTTATGGAAGGCTGCCATATTCTTTACCAGTTCTTCATCCTTGTCTGACTCCCTCCCCCTCAGGCAAAAATTACAATGTGCAATCCCTGATTTTATTCCGCTCCTTATAAAGAGATCAGTCATAACCATTGAATCGATCCCTCCGCTTACGGCTAAAAGAACCTTGTCTTCTTTATTAAAAAGGTGGTTTTCTTCAATATATTTCAGGAATTTATCCAGCATAATTTGATTGTGTGACAGTTATCGATATAGTAGAGTGGATGGAGGACCGGGGTCAAAGTTATCTGGTTTAAGCAACTGTTCTCCGGAGAAAGTCAGATAATTAACTTTTGAATAAAGCGGCAGATTGGGGTAAAAGCCAAGCCTGATCTCGAATGTATTGAGAAGGAGATTGTCATTTCGAAGCCTGATTCCCAGTCCAACAGATGAAAGAAAATCTCCATTTTTTAAAATCTGGTTGGTACCGGAAAGACATACTATATCGGCGAATACAAAAAAAGCAATCCTGAACCCGTAATAATTGCGCGGGCTGAAGAGTACGGATTCAAGGTTTATTGTTAACCTCTGCGCACCCCCGATTGAGTCATTTCGGAATCCGGAAAGAACTCCATCGGGATTAAAATAGAGATGCTCATCAAGGTACCTATCAAAGCCTCTGGTAAAATCGGCTTTGACGAAGTTCCTGACCTTACAGTTTCCAATATAAATGAGGTTTGAGAAATAGGAAGCCCGCATTGCTAAAATACCTTCTTCAGTCTGGGATCCGTTGAAGTAAGAAGCTAGACCACAGGAAGTATACAAATATCCAAGAGTGCCAATTGACTTTCCGAACGAGAGATTAAATCCCGCATAATCTCTTTTTTTGAACTCATTTATCTCCTTACCGGCAGTAATTGTTAACAATCCGCCATAAGGAATGTCCTCTGTCCTTCCATAGGCGTAGAGCATACTTGTCTTAAAATATTTCTGAACTGAAAGAGAGATGGAACCAAGGAATATCCTGTATTGCTGAAGGTAATGATATGATTCAGGCAGAATCTGGGGATGGTTAAATACATTATTGTTGGTATACCTGGTGCCTATTATTATTCTTGAAACCGATTCCTTGCTGATAAGGAAGGAACGTTCTATCCAGTAATCCTGCAGGTTATACTTTAACGGGGCATTTTTAGGCAGAGTATCAAGATCGACGGTAGTTGACATCTCCTGCACTGAAATGCCTCCTGCATATTTTGTTGTGGAGCTGATTAAATCTTTTGAAAGACTGAACCCATAGGTCTGTTTTCCCAGCCCGTTAAAATAATTGAGTTTCAGGTTAATGAATGATTTTCTGATATTAATGACATTATAGCTTAAACCAAACCCCGGGGAATCCGGAAGATCAGAATTGAAAGGAAAATCCAGTCTGAATTCATTGCCAAGGCCAAGAATGTTCTTATCAAAGATAGAAACCGACCCATTCTTAAAGCTTTGAAGGTCAGCAGTTATACCAAGTGAATATATATCTTTAACGATAACGACAATATTCACCTCACTGTCTGAAACAGGGACTACAATTATGCGAGAGTCGTCAATATATGGCAATTGCCTCAGTATCCTTTCATTATCACTCAGGAGAAGCGGAGACAGAGTATCCCCTTCGTTAAAAAGAAGGTTTTTCCTGATTATAAACTCATTTGTGTTGAGGTGAGTTTTATTCAGCAGGTTTTCGAGTTTATTTGGTTTGAAATTATCAGGATCATTAATATCACTTCCGAAAACGCTTAATCTCTGAATCACTATCTTACCGATTCTTTTCCCGGAATACCTTATATAACTTACATCGCTCGATTCAGAGGTTCTGGTTGCAGGAGAGGGCTGACCTGAAACCACGACGAAATCATATAATTTTTTTGTTATCAGGTACTTTGAAGCCCTGACTTTCAGAGAATCATAAAAACCTGAATACTGATTATAGCTTTTATAAATGGAAGGAACCAGAATTACATTGGAGTTTCTGATTGAATTATTCAAAATATAGGGATGGCAGATATCAGCGACTGATTTATTAAAACTTACAGGGAGCGGATTGTCATTATTCTGAGAACAGAGCGGACTGTCAAAAAACAGAAGGGCCAGCAGAATCAAAGGTCCGACCGGTTTTCCGTATTTTCTACCCCTTAAAAGCATCAGGTCTCATGAGAATTGTTCCCAAGAATATCATCAGAATTGAACTGGAATCCGAGCCGCTTGCCGGTTATTACTCTTGAATGCTGTATCTTGGCTTCAGCCTGACCTACTGTTGCGATCTTGATGGTATCATAAGGTGGAACAAGGAGGTCAAACTCAAGAGAATATTGAATGGCTGTCTCAATAATAACCTGAAGAGCCCGCCGGCTTATCGCTTCGTTTCCGTAATTGGAGAACAACATTCCCATCTGTCTCTTTCCTTCAACAAGATACTGGTTCTCATGGTTTATGAAGATCCTTGCAATCAGGTATCCCAGGTCATCCTGCCTTGAGTATTTGAATGAGTCGGCAAGGAAGTTGTAAATATGAATTATTCCGGAATAAGCATTATACTTGTTTTTCAGAATATATGATGTCTTCCAGGCTGGGTGCTCCCTGTCGAACTGGAAAATATTGGAATGCATGCTGAAGAGCAAAATGTCGCCGGCTACCCTTATCTGAGCATCAAAATTGCTTCGGTCAGTATATTCAAGCCTGATCCTTGTGTCGATACCTGTAAGGTTGACATTAACCTCCTTCGCAAGGTTCTTCAGAATATCCTTGACTATACAGAAAGATTCAAGGGTGTTGTCATAAACCTTCTGCTTGAGGACGGATTTCTCCTTCAGCGTTGCAATTATTGATTGTTTCCTGTCATCTAGTTCCGACATGGTAGTACATGTTTTTGATGAAATTGAAACAACTAATTTAGTAATTAAATATTAAATACCTGCGGATTGTAAACTCGACAATTAATATGACCTGGCAAAGAGTACCCTCCTTTTTGAAGGTTTACCTGAATAGATGCATTTACCATCCTCATCAGGAGAGTCAAACGGAATGCACCTGATTGTTGCCTTTGTTTCCTCCTTGATCTTCTCCTCGGTTTCAGCAGTTCCATCCCAGTGTGCCATAATAAAACCGCCCTGGTTATCAAGGATATTTACAAAATCATCCCATTTATCGACATAAAAAGTATTTGCCTTCCTGAATTCCAAAGCTTTATGGTAAATATTATTTTGGATATCTTCGAGAAGCCCGGTAATATGAGCTTCAATTCCATTCATCGGAACTGTCTCTTTTTCAAGAGTATCCCTTCTGGCTACTTCGACAGTGCTGTTTTCAATATCCCTTGGTCCTATTGCAAGGCGTACAGGCACTCCCTTGAGTTCATAATTGGCAAATTTCCAGCCAGGCTTATTAGTATCGCGGTCGTCATATTTTACAGATATTCCCAGGAATTCAAGAGAACTCATGATTTTCTTTGCTGCAACAGATATTGTTTCCAGTTGTTCCGGATTCTTGTAGATAGGTATAATCACCACCTGAATAGGGGCAAGGCGTGGAGGAAGAACAAGCCCGTTATTATCGGAATGAGCCATGATAAGTGCTCCGATCATCCTGGTTGATAGTCCCCATGATGTAGCCCAGACGTAATCCAGTTTGCCGGTTTTATCGGTAAACTGAACGTCAAAAGCTTTTGCAAAATTCTGGCCCAGGAAATGACTTGTTCCTGCCTGAAGAGCCTTCCCGTCCTGCATCAGGGCTTCAATGGTATAAGTGTCAATAGCACCGGCAAAACGTTCATTCTCTGATTTATATCCTTTGATTACGGGAAGTGCCATAAAATCTTCAGCAAAATCAGAATAAACACCTAACATTCTCTCAGTTTCCTCAATAGCTTCTTGGCTCGTTGCATGGGCGGTATGTCCTTCCTGCCAGAGGAATTCGGCAGTTCTAAGAAAAAGCCGGGTTCTCATTTCCCATCTTACCACGTTTGCCCATTGATTGATCAGGATTGGAAGGTCCCTGTATGATTGTATCCAGTTTTTATAAGAGTTCCAGATTATGGTTTCAGAAGTAGGGCGTACAATCAGCTCTTCTTCGAGCTTTGCGGCAGGATCGACAATAAGGCCGTTACCCGATTCATCCTTCTTTAGACGATAATGTGTGACAATTGCGCATTCCTTGGCAAATCCTTCAACATGCTTTGCCTCCTTGCTGAAAAATGATTTCGGAATAAAAAGCGGGAAATAAGCATTTACATGTCCTGTTGCCTTGAACTTACGATCCAGTTCAGCCTGTATCTTTTCCCAGATTGCATAGCCGTAAGGCTTGATAACCATGCATCCCCTGACTACAGAGTTTTCAGCCAGATCAGCCTTGATTACCAGGTCGTTGTACCATTGTGCATAATTTTCTTCCCTGTTTGTTAAAAACTTCGCCATATTTTTGGTATAGTATTTGATTTATTAATTCTATAAAAATAGATTGCGTAAAAATAGATAAAAACTTTAGTTATAATTGAAAAAATAGTAGGTTCATCATGGAAGCTAAATTTTACTTCGGAGTTTTATCAGCACTGCTGCTTGCGGGTTACCCATTAAAAGCACAGGTATCTGATAACCGTAACTTCAGGAATGATGATGCCGGGTTGGTTGTAAACAATTATTACGATAATTATGATTATTACTTTACATCGCGTATAAACAGATTTCACCGGTCTTACTCAGCTTTCGACTATTATTCTCCTATGTTTACTGATTTATATTGGTATGACGATCAGCCCTATACATGTGGATCGAGTATTTATGGAAGGAACGGATCTGGTTTCGGGTTTTCATTCAACTACCCCGTATATTATTACGGATGGGGTTATAATAACCAGTATAACTACGATTATAGCTGGTACGATCCATATCATAGAAATAACGGCAACTTCGGCCATAACAACAGCAATATCGATAATAACGGTGACCACAACAGTCGTCAGAACGATAATAATGGTAATTTCAGTAATACCAATAACAACAGCAATGTTTTCAGACACGGTAATATAATAACAAGCACGGCAAAACCGCAGGCTGAAACAAGGTCCTCTATGCCTTCAGTTCAGAGGAGCTTATCTCCTTCAAATAGAAGGAGTGAAAGAACATTCAGTTCACATTCAGGAAGCTCATCTTTCTCAGGACCGGTTCCGCAAACCAGTAGTTCGTCCTCAGGCAGGTCTGGATCGCCAGTTTTAAAATCGATAACTTCAGGTTCAAAATCATCAGATAAATCCTCCTCAAAAAACAGAGGCAGAAGGTAACCCGGAAGGAATGAAAGAAAGACATGTATTTTATGTCTTTCTTTATTTAATAACATTAAATTTGAAAATAGCTTAAAAGTAATTTCTTCTTCCATCTATTTTGGTATAATATTTGCAATTAATAAAGAAAACTAGAAAGGGAATCAATCATGAAAGCAATTAATTACATATCAGTCCTTGCTCTTCTGGCCTTAGCATCCTGTACTTCAAGAGTTTATACAGGTCTTGAGTATGACGACCTTTATTACAAACCTTCCGACCAGCCAGTTGCCCAAGCTAAAAGTCCTGCTGTTAACCAGCCTGCTGAAAGAAATTTGCAGGCAAAGGACTATTATGATAACATATATGCGGCTGATACTCTTGTATCTGATGAGTATTCTGATGCTACAAATAATAATGCTGCTTCGAACCAGAATATCTATAACTATAATTTCGATTCTTACTCCGGAAGGTTAAGAAGCTTTTACGGAAACTATTTCGACCCTTACTGGAGAGATCCTTTCTATTCCGGTTGGGGATTCCCTTCAATATCCATGGGTTTTGGATCGCCATACTACTACGACCCTTTCTATTCTGATTACGGGTATTACGGTGGAATGTATGGTGGAATGTACGGAGGCTATTATGGAGGCTATTTTGGAGACTATTATGGGTTTAATCCCTTCTACACTGGCTATTACTTACCATATTATTCCTACAACAACCGTTTTGATGCAAATCCTATATCTTATGGCAGGAGGGAAAGGCAAAGCAATTATTCATCTTCCTGGAACAAAACCATGAATCCGGCTATAGCTTCTTCAAGAAGATCAGGTTATCTATCCGACGGTTCAAGATCATATTCAGCCACAACGCGATCATATAGCGGGGCAACATCAGCTTCCCGGAGATCGCAGGGAAACAGCGCTTCGCAGTCAGGCAACAGGACAGCTATAGTCAATTCAAGGTCTTCTGTCCCGACAACGAGAAACTCGGCAGCATCCAGACCTGAATACAAAAGTACCAGCAGGACCTACACTCCTAGCTATAGCAGCCCGCGCATGAGCACAAGACCGAGTTATAATAACAGCAGGGTAAATACTGAAAGCAATTCAGCCAGAGCATATTCAAACGCCGAATCATACAGGAGCGCTCCTTCGAGGAACAACGAATCCACGCGACAAACAAGATCTTCCTCATCATATAACCAGAGATCTTATTCGTTGCCATCCAGAAGATCTGTTGAGTCTGGTTCAGGATACTCGTCAGGATCGAATAGCTCAGGAAGATCCTCTTCTTATAGCAGCGGATCTGAGTCGCGGAGCAGTAGCTATTCCTCCGGCTCATCAGGAAGCAGCTCTTCCGGATCATCTAGATCCTCCAGTGGAGGTTCATCCGGAGGCCGAAGGTAAGGAAGCCATAATTAAAGACGACAATATTAGTTCATTCTTTCTGCAGAGTGTGGAATGCTATTAATTAAAAATTAAAAAAAATGAAAAGATTAAGCTTGATAATTATCATAGTACTTTCCATTGGATCAATAAGTTTTGCTCAGAATGCCGATGATGCATTGAGATATTCAAGGCTCTTTTATACCGGAACTGCAAGGTTTATGTCAATGGGTGGAGCTTTCACAGCCCTTGGGGGCGATATTTCCTCTTTAAGCCAGAACCCGGCAGGATTAGGAGTCTTCCGGTCATCTGAAATAACTTTTACACCGCAGCTTGAATATTTTAAATCAACATCATTGTTCAACAACACCAGCTCAAATGATTATCTATATAATTTTAACCTTGGGCAGGGCGGAATTGTAGCTAACCTTATTAAAAATGAATCTGAAAGCGGACTTATTACTTTGAATTTTGGTTACTCTTTCAGCAGAACCAGCAATCTTACCCAGACTATTGTGATTAATGGAAAAAGCAGCAGCAGCTCACTTGCCGATTACTGGGCCGACGAAGCTAATGGGAACTATAAGGATCAACTCGCCGCAAATGTTCCGGATGCATACCTTGCATGGAGCACTTATGTCATTGATTCACTGCCGGGATCGGATAATTCATATGGCACAGCCTATTCAAATTACGGTGATAACCCTCCTTCGGTTTACGGGCAGAATATAAAACGTGTCGTTACAAATACCGGCTATACAGGAGAACATGCAATATCAATCGGCGGAAACTATTCAAATACCCTGTTCTTCGGAGCTACCCTTGGAATAACAACTCTTTCATATGAGAGCAAATATGAACACAGTGAATCGACGGATGTTTCCCTCCCTTCAAAGTTCACTGATTTTAATTATACTTTATATTATAAAGATAATGGTACAGGGTTCAACCTTAAGTTGGGTGCAATCTACAAGCCGATTGAAATCCTCAGGATAGGGTTTGCATTTCATTCACCGACTATTTACCATATAAATGAGTATTTATATGATAATATCTCCACTCATTTCAGCGATGGAGGGCTTTATACACAATCAAATAACGCAACAAGGTTTTCCTATGGACTCACCACTCCATTCAGGGTCCTGACCGGCATAGCTCTGCAAGTTAAAAAGATAGCGCTTCTCAGCGTTGATTATGAGTTTGTTGATTACAGTGCTGCAAAATTCTTTGATATTGGTGAAAATAACTTTGATTACACAAATACGAATCAGGCTATAAAAAATTCACTAGGTATGTCAAATAATATCCGGCTTGGAGCGGAAGTAAGGCTGAACAGTATTTATCTTCGCGGGGGATATGGTTATTACGGAAAAGCATGGAAATCAGGTCAGGATAATGAAAACCAGTCATACAATTCCATATCCTGCGGAATAGGATTCAGGGAAAAGAATGTTTTTGCCGATTTTGGCTTTTCAACTATAGCTAATAAGGATAACTACATAATGTACTCTTCAAGTGCAGGATCTGCCATTTCAAATCTGAATATGACCCGAAACCTGTTTTCAGTTACATTGGGCTATAAGTTTGGATATTGATATTTTGATCAGAGGTTGCATTTATGATTATTTAGCAATTCCGTTAAAGGGCTGCCATTCATGGCAGCCCTTTTTTTCTAAAGATACCCGGCAGCATCCGGCCCTGTATTGAAGAGCAGGTCGGCAATGCTCAACCCCGGAACAAATCCTTCCTTAATGGCAAAAACCTGGATGTACTTCTTAAATGGATAGGATGATATCTTTTTAGGGCTGATCGCATACCTGAAATCGTCAATATTATCATTTCCAGTTATGAATTCAGAGGTATAGGAGATTTTCCTGCTGATATCCATCATTTTCAAGGCTGCTTCAATCAACTCCATATTCAGATCGAGAAGAAATTCATGACCTGACAGGATAATTCTTTCAAAGACCTCGAAATAGAAGATGAAGTATGGTGAAGAGCAGTATGCTGAAGTAAGCGCACGAAGATGAACCTGCTGCCATCTTTTTGAATAATCGATGCGGATATCCCTTATATGTGTCTTATGAAAACTTCCGAGGTAAACAGGTACAGTAAGATATTGAGGCTTATCAGCCGACAGAATGTAACAGCGGTTCCTGTATGACTGCTTAAGGTAGTTTTCCTCCCG
>PMIG01000244.1 GCA_003157055.1 Bacteroidales bacterium
AGGCTCATAAGTGAAGGAACGGGTTGCATTATGACTGCCCATCTTAACCTACCGGCACTCGATACTGCCAGTAACAGGCCATCTTCGCTGTCGCCGGTTATAATTAATGGATTGCTCAAAGAAAAGCTTGGCTTTAAAGGCCTTGTCATCACCGATGCCATGAACATGAAGGGAGTGACAAAATATTTCAGCACCGGTGAAGCTGAAGCTATGGCTTACCTGGCAGGCAATGATGTCATAGAATTTGTTACCGATCCCGGAGCTGCAATCGATGAAATCAGCAATCTCATTGCTTCAAAAAAGATATCTCAGCAGGATGCTGATCTTAAATGCAGGAAAATTCTTGCATTGAAATATATGGCAGGATTGGAAAGTCTGCACGCTGTTGAAAAGAGTACCATCTCTCAAAAGATTAATTCAGGCGATGCCAAGGCCCTGATCATTGATCTCTACGCAAATGCACTTACACTTCTGCGAAATGAAGGAAATGTAATTCCGTTAAAAGACCTGCCTGATACCAGGATAGCGACAGTCGCAATAAACAGGAATGCCCTGACAACTTTCCAGGCAAGGTTGTGTGATTACAAATCTGCAGATAATTACTTCATCAATCCTGCAGACAGTGCCGCTGTTTCCACCTTGCTCAGAAAACTCTCCGGATATAATCTGGTTATTGCAGGTGTTTACGGACTTGACCAGCGCCCCGAAAGGGCTTTTGGAATAACTCCTGCTCTCGACAGCTTTCTTGAAAAGCTTATTGCCGGTAACAAAACACTTATTGCATGGTTCGGAAATCCTTATGGCCTGGGCATTATTAACTCACCGGCTAAAGCTGATGGATTGCTCCTCGCCTACCAGGAAAATGATTATGCTGAAGATCTTTCCGCACAGCTTATCTTTGGCGGAATTGGTTCCAGGGGTTCTCTCCCGGTAACTATCAACAAGATGTGGCCTGATGGGTTCGGTCTTAACTCTCCCGGAAATATCAGGATGCAATATGGTGTCCCTGAGAACGCAGGAATGTCATCAATATTAATGGAAAGAAAAATTGATTCAATTGTAAATATCGGTCTTTCACAAAAGGCTTTCCCCGGCTGCGAGGTTATGGTATCCAGGAAAGGTATTGTAGTCTTCCGCAAGAGTTATGGGTACCAGGATTATGATGACAGGATAAAAGTTGAAGATGGCGATCTATTTGATCTTGCATCAGTTACGAAGGTTGCTGCCACCCTCCCATCGCTGATGATCCTTGACGGCGAAGGCAAATTCTCAACTAATGAAACTCTAGGGCATTATCTGCCTTACTTTAAAAGGTCCGATAAGGGAAACCTTAAAATGAGCGAGATTCTCGCCCACCAGGCAGGACTGAAAGCATGGATCTCCTACTGGCAGGAGACGGTTAAAAAGGATGGAAAATTCAGAAAGCACATATACAGTCCTGTATATTCTGAAAAATATCCTCTTAAGGTTGCAGAAGGGCTTTATATAACAGAAAAGTTCAGGAAGAGAATCTATACTGATATAAAGAAATCGCCGCTTACGGAAAAGAAATACCTCTATTCAGATCTCGGGTTCATTCTGTCACCTGAAATAATAAAAAATCTTTCCGGTGAGGACCTGCCCGGTTTTGTTACCGACCATGTATATAAGAAAATCGGAGCCGGTGATATTGTTTTCAATCCTCTGAACAAATATCCTTTAATCCGCATTGTTCCGACTGAATATGATTCGCTTTTCAGGAAGCAGCAATTGCATGGCACTGTGCACGACGAAGGCGCTGCAATGATGGGAGGTGTTTCCGGACATGCCGGCCTCTTTTCCACTGCTAATGATCTGATGAAACTTCTTGAAACATATAGAAGGATGGGAACTTATGGAGGTGAACAGATCATTCCGAAGGAAGTAATGGAAAAATATACTTCTGTTCAGTTCCCTGGAAACGGTAACCGTCGTGGACTTGGATTTGATAAGCCGCTGCTGGACAATGCATCCAAATCAGAGAAGGATGCTTATCCTGCAAAAAGCGCTTCATCATCCAGCTTCGGACATTCAGGATATACAGGAACTTTTGTATGGGTCGACCCGGAGAAGGAATTATGCTTTATTTTTCTCTCAAACAGAGTTTACCCAACGAGAAACAATACACTGATATCTGACCTTAATATCAGGACGGAAATCCTCCAGGCTCTTTATGATTCAATAGTCAAGTAAGTTGATTTTCCAGAATATCTGGATTGCCCGGCTATTTTTTTCCGGCGAAATCGACCTCCATATCTTCAGAGTTCTGAACCCTCAGGGTTGCATTTTCAGGACACTTTACAGATACATTTTTGAATTTCCATCCTCTCGCAAATGAAATATCACCTGGTGTACGTGCTTCAATATTTATATCACTCAGGAAGTAGTTCCCGATCGGCGATTCTTTCATTCCGGAAATTGAAACTGCCTGTCCTCTCACAGATCCGGTGAAGTTCCACAGGTAGACATTTTTAAAATGGGGAGTTCCCTGTTCAGGTGGAACTTTCTGAAGCAGCACCTTCCAGTGGGCCGGAATGCTGTCGTATGAATATTCCTTTGGAAGCGTCGGGTAGCTATAACCCGGATTCCAGTCCATTGTTGCCCGCAGCATAGTACCAACATTGCTCATTGTAATATCATGGGCATAGATATTCTCAACAGTTCCGCCGCGGGTGATTGCCGATTTAAAATTTATGCAGTTGGCGGTTCCATTGGCTGTCATGTTGTATGCCAGTACATTTCTTATGCCTCCGGATGTCTCGCTTCCACAGGTTATCAGGCCTGCTCCTTTTCTGGCAATGCAGTCATGGATTACAATGTATTCTGCAGGCCGGTTAACGCGAATGCCGTCAGCATCGCGTCCGGCTTTGATGCAGAAATCATCATCGTTACAGTCAATGTCGCAATTCTGAACGAGTATCCATGACGATGAATCGATGTCGATGCCGTCGGTGCCAGGGCCGCTGCCATCGAGGTTATTCATGATCGTTATGCCATCGATAGTGATGTTTTGGGAATATAGTATCTGAACCGTCCAGAATCCGGCCTGCTGAAGAGTGACGCCTTTAACTGTAATGTTTGAAGAATGCGAGATCAGAAGTGTCCTGGGCCTTTTGCAATCATAGTCGACAACCCATCGCAGTCCCTTATTATCATAGTCCTTTCGCATTTCCAAATACTTGTTCCAGAAAACTTTTCCTCTTGCATTTATTTTTCCTTCACCGGTTAGCGAAGCATTCTTCTGATCGAGTGCATTTATCAGAGCAGCGGGCCATTTCATTTCCACACCAGCAATGCGGGTATCTATTTCAGGATAATCGGCAATATCCTGACTTCCAAGTATTGTGGTATTTTTTCCGATGTTGAGAGTAACACCGTTTTTAATAAATAATGAGCCTGTCACATAGCTTCCGGAGTCGAAGGTTACAATGCCTCCTTTTTTTGATGAACAGGCATCTATGGCATCCTGGATAGCTTTTGTATTCAAGGTTGTTCCATCATTCCTGGCGCCGAAGGATGACACGCTATAGACTTTCTTCCCTTGTGGTGTTTTCTTTGCTCCGGCCTTTGCAGCCCATTTTAAATCAGGTAACTGGTTATCAGAAATGTTAACTGCCAAAATATAACCTGATTGTATAATTGCCAGGATTACGAAAACGCAAAAGACAACTCTTTTAAACATTTTAATTATTTAAAACCGTTAACGAATCCGGTTTTAAAAATAAGGATTATTTTGAACTATTAAGAATAACTTTCCCCTGATCAGCAACTGATATCTGTTCACAAAAATCGACGAATGAATTATAATCACTTACAGGATACTGGCCTTTGGTGAACTTGAGTAATCTTACATATTTTATTTTATCTCCGTTTGAGGTAACTTCTGAAGAATATTCACCGAATTTACTTTTAAAGTTCTTTTTATCAGGCAGTTTGTCAACCAAATAATTCAATGGGATTATGTACTCAATAGTATCCAGTTCCTGGTATGATCGTCTCAAATAAATTTCAGATTTTCTCTCCTGAGTTCTGTACGGCACTTTAGCAAAACGGGAAAGAATATTCGGATTGAAATACATCCTTTTCCCAACAATCGCTCCATAGTTTGGAAGGCTGATCTTCAGATTCTCGGTAATGCAAGGAACAATACTGCGATCTTCACTGAAACTATAACTCAGCAGGTTAAAGATTGGCAATGAGATTTGTTTCTGGATGAATAATTTCCTATCATTCTCATCCATTGCCAGTATGGGGAATATATTTTCGTAAAGAATTCCTTTGAACGAAGTTTTAAGGCCTGACTCCCCATTGCCGTCCGGATTTAGTTTCACCGAACCATTGCGGATCTGAACATTTTCATCCTGACTGTATTGTTTTGTTCTGACAAGAGAGCCTCCGCTTTCGCCTGTTACCAGGACTTTGCGATCGTCAGTAAATGCTCCCAGATAACCGAAGGGGATTCTCTGGTTTGTACATTCAAGCCAGATAGTATCGTGCAGATGGGGAACGCATAATATAATATGGTCAAATTGCTGGAAATTTGGAAAGTTGGTGAATATTGCCTCTTTATATCTTCCACTCGATACCCTTGCAGGAAAAGATTTAACACCAATATATTTAAGAAGGGAATGCATATAGTTACTCAGTGCTTTGCAGTCGCCATAACCGGTTTCGAATACTGTTTTTGCGTCAAATGGCTGATACCCTCCAAGTCCAAGTGCGATGGCTACATATCGGGTGTTCCCCTGCATGTACCTGTATAAAGTCCTGATTCTTTCAAGTGTATCAGGAATATCTTTCACAAGTGATTGTATTTTTAATTTTTCCACATCAGAAATTTCGTCCTTCCCCTGATATAATGAATAGAACCACTTACCGCAATTTGCCCAGTTATCGGCAGTGCCTTTATATTGATCATATATCAGAACTGCCGGCATCAGATAAACACTTGGAATCCTTTCCTGCAGACTTATACTAAATGGTTCATACTCTATAGCAGGTAAATTGTTCAATTCCCATGTATCAATAACACTTTCTGAAGTCTTAGCCGATGACCTTAATTGAACATTAATCTCTTTCCTGTTTATTTTATCCTTCAGAGGATATTCGATTGTAAAAAGACTGTGCTGGACAGAAATGTTATAATCGTTGAAGGGACGCCAGCATGCAAAACTGATTATGTTTGAATTATTGATTTCATAATCATACTTTATTGTGTAAGGGTAGACAGACTGATTTGGTTTAAAGTGTTTAATTCTGTTATCAGAAAATAATAGTGAAGATCCATAAGCCGGAGAATCAGTTATTTCTGACTGCTTAACACTTTTTATCTTTTTCCCGTTAAGGTCATAATAGATGATATCATTAACTTTTATACTTGAATTTTTATCGTATAGGAGTGAAAGATATGCCATATCTTCTCCGGTTTTGTTAAGAACTGTAAGGATTTTGACAATCTTTTCCACACTACTGTTTTCAGATTTCATTTTCACTTCCCTTACTTCATCCCTTATTATAAGAAATGCATTGTTCTTCAGGCTGTCGGGTATGAGGGAAACCGGAAAATACTGACTGTAGACCGTAGTTGATGAAAATACTGCAGCGATCAAATATATATATCCTGATTTAGTCATTAGTCTTTATATGTTTTTCTTAAGAATTACCTGCTGGGCATGAATTTTCACAATCTGATCATACAGATCTTTAAGACCTTTGTATTCATTTGGCAGGAACAGGGTCTTGTTAACGTCTCGTTTATATTCGATGTG
>PMIG01000227.1 GCA_003157055.1 Bacteroidales bacterium
TACATCGACAGTATTATATCGGGCTACAGGATGTTAGAGGTTCCGCCCGACAGCGGTCTGAGGGTTCAGCTTGAGAAGAAATCAATGGAAGAGCTTTGCAACATACTTAGATCCTTTAGATCGCTTCATAACTTTACAGATATTGATAGTAAAAAACGGGTGATCAGGGCTATTGAGATAGAGTGTTTTAATAATTCAAGATCCGCGACTAATACCGGTTTCCCTACGTTAAGATCGCTTGTGACCGCTGTCAGAGTTGAAAGAGAAACCAGACGTAAAAGCATTACCAGCAGATTGAATCAGAGGCTTAATGCAGGTATGATTGAGGAGGTAAAAGGATTGCTTGAAAAGGGTGTAAGCGAAGAGTCAATGATCTATTATGGTCTTGAATATANNACCGGCAGGTGGTGGAGCATTTGCACAACGATCGAAATCTGGCGGAGACCATCGAGCAGGTGAAAATCCGCACGCGGCAGTTTGCCAAACGGCAAATGACCTGGTTCCGGGGAATGGAGAAAAAGGGAACCAGAATAAGCTGGATCGACGGGGAACAGCCAATGGAAAAAAAAGTGGAGCAGGTTCTGAGGCTGCTCCACGGATAATCTATTTCAGGTATGTATTAAGCCAATCAAAAAATTCATGCTGCCAGATGACAGAGTTCTGCGGCTTCAGGACCCAGTGGCATTCATCTTCAAAAAATAACAATTTGCTTGGAATATTATGCAGCTGAGCAGCTGTGAATGCTTCCATGGCCTGTGTATAGGGTATTCTGAAGTCATTGGCTCCGGTAATAATCAATATCGGAGTATCCCAGCTGTCAACGCGTAGATGGGGCGAATATTTATAGCTTTTCAGATTGTCCCAGTATGGTCCTTCATAATCCTTATTGGGGAACCAGAGTTCTTCCGTAGCCCCGTACTCGCTTATGAAGTCGAACACTCCATCATGTGCAATAAAAGCCTTGAACCTGCCGCCGTGAATCCCGGCAAGGTAATAGACTGAGTATCCTCCATAGCTGGCGCCGACAGCCCCCATTCTTCCGGGATCTACGTAGGGCTCTTTCGCCATTGCATCGGTGGCATCAAGGTAATCCTGCATGTCCTTACCTCCGTAATCACCTGATATCTCTTCCTTCCAGGATTGTCCGAATCCTGCAACGCCCCTTCTGTTGGGAGCGAATACAATATATCCTTTTGCTGCCATCATCTGCATGTTCCACCGGTACGACCAGAACTGAGTAAGTGCGCTCTGTGGTCCGCCCTCGCAGAAAAGAAGTGCCGGGTATTTCTTTGCAGCATTGAAATCAGGAGGATAAATAACCCACATCTGGAGCTTCTGGTTATCTTTCGTCGTAATATATTTCTCTTCTGTCTTACCCATCTTAATAGACTCATAGATGGGCTTATTGATAAAGCTCAACTGTTTTACTTCACCGGTAGCTATATCGATTTTTGATACTTCAGGAGCCATCGACATCGATGTCAGGGTTGCAGCCATAACTCCAGATTTGATGGATAAAGAGCCCAGATCATGAACACCTTCTGTTACTTTATCAACGCTTTTCCCTTCGAGATTTGACTTGAATACCTGTACTGTGCCAAGGTATGCGCATGTGAAATACAGAGTCTGATTATCGGCCCAGTTGATATTTTCGACATCATAAGTCCATCCTTTTGTAACCCATGTCCTGACTCCGGTTTTAATATCATAAACAAACAAGCGATCAAGATCTGACTCATAACCATCTCTTTCCATGCTCTGATAGGCGATCTTTGAACCGTCAGGCGAGAAAACAGGACACTTGTCGTACCCCATGTTGCCTTCAGAAATATTTACTTCTTTACCTGATGATATATCATACAGATAGATATCAGAATTAGTGCTTTTTGCGTCCTCTTTTCCGCTAAGTCTTTTGGAAGTGTAGGCAATAGATTTTCCGTCGGGACTCCAGGATATTTCTCCTTCATCAAAGAAAGGCGACAAGGGTGACTCGAATTTTTGTCCGCTCATGATATCCTTCTCGTCTGAAACGGATTTGCCGTCAAATGATGCAGCAAAAACATGGCTGTATGAATAATCGCTCCAATAATTCCAGTGCCTGTACATAAGGTCACTGATAATTCTTACATGAGCTTTCGGAAGGTTGTATTTTTCATTGGCAGTCTGGTCAAGCTTGACCCTCCTGGTAAAATAGATATGGTTTCCGGAAGGAGCAATGTTAAAGACTTCAAATTCCTTCAACCCTGTCACAGTCTGTTTTACCTTCCCTTCAGGGTCCATAACTGCAAGATTACCATCCTTATCAACGTAAGCGATTGATTTGCCATTATCAAACCATTGAGGTGAACTTCCACCTTCGGTAGTAAGCTGAACTGGATCGCCTCCTGATACCGGAACTCTGAAAATATTTGTTCTTCTTGCTTCTGACTGAAGATCGATATCAGTGACTGTGTACAATACTGTTGATCCGTCAGGTGAAAGAGCAATTGACCCCAATCGTCCGAATTTCCACATAAGCTCGGGGGTCATTANNACAGGAAGAATTATCGTTGCAAGATATCTTTTCATGGCATTTAAGATTATGAAGATTACTGTTTTTTAAGAGCTTCCATCACTTTAGCTTTCAGCTCATCATATAATTCCGGGTTGTCTTTTAGGATCTGTTTGACGGCATCGCGACCCTGGCCGATTTTTGTATCACCGTAGCTGAACCACGATCCGCTTTTCTTTATTATGTTGAAGTCGGTTCCAAGATCAACAATTTCTCCCAGCTGTGAGATTCCTTCTCCAAAGAGGATATCGAAGTCAGCTTTTTTGAATGGTGGAGCAAGTTTGTTCTTGACAATTTTTACACGAGTCCTGTTACCGATAGCTTCTTCGCCTTCTTTCAGCTGGCTGGTACGCCGGATGTCAAGTCTTACGGAAGCATAGAATTTCAGGGCATTTCCGCCGGTTGTAGTTTCCGGGTTCCCGAACATAATACCGATCTTTTCTCTCAGCTGATTTATAAATACGCAGGAAGTATTTGTCTTACTGATATTTGCTGTAAGCTTTCTAAGAGCCTGAGACATTAGCCTTGCCTGCAGACCCATTTTTGAATCCCCCATTTCACCCTCTATTTCAGCTTTTGGGGTGAGAGCCGCAACTGAGTCGATAACAACAATATCGAGAGCGCCTGATCTGATAAGGTTATCAGTAATTTCGAGAGCCTGTTCGCCATTATCGGGCTGGGAGATAAGGAGATTCTCCACATCTACGCCGAGCTTCTCTGCATAGCTACGGTCAAAAGTGTGTTCCGCATCAATTATTGCTGCAATACCGCCGTTTTTCTGAGCTTCGGCAATTGCGTGGATAGCCAGTGTAGTTTTACCTGATGCTTCAGGTCCGTAAATCTCAATGACCCTGCCACGAGGTAAACCTCCGATGCCGAGTGCTGCATCCAGCCCAATAGAGCCGGTGGAGATTACCTGGATATTCTCGATGGCATTATCACCAAGTCGCATGATCGTCCCCTTGCCATAGTCTTTTTCTATTTTCCCTAAAGTAACCTCAAGGGCCTTCAGCTTATCTTTGTTGATCTCTTTTCTGTTGATTTCTTTTGTTTCTTTGCTCATATAATTGGTTTTATTGTTTTAATAACTTAAAGATCTGTTCAGTATGGTTACTTGTCTCGACTTTTGAAATTATCTTTTCAATGTTGCCTTTTTCGTCAATTATGAAGGTAGTCCTGACGATCCCGAAGTAAGTTTTTCCATAAAGTTTTTTTTCTTTCCATACACCATAATCGTTGATGATCTTTTTAGAATCATCAGCAATCAGGGGAAACGGCAAAGAGTATTTTCCGGCAAACCCTTTATGAGATTTTACGCTGTCACTACTCACACCAACAATTGCAAAACCCTTTTTGATCAGATCGCCATAGTTGTCGCGCAGATTGCAGGCTTCGGCTGTGCAACCAGGAGTATCGTCTTTTGGGTAAAAGTAAAGCACAACTTTTTTCCCTTTGAAGTCACTTAATTTAACAGTCATTCCATCCTGGTCAATGCCCTTAAAAGCAGGTGCTTTCATGCCCTCTTTCAATTCAGCCATAGGATTTTAATTTTGTTATTATGGGTAAATTTACGAAGTTTGAACTGTTATTTGCAAAATAATCAGTCAATTGTTATTAACATAAATCTTCTTTAAAAAAATGGTTGATTATCTTGTAATGTATTGGTAAATAATTGTTT
>PMIG01000347.1 GCA_003157055.1 Bacteroidales bacterium
ACGATTATGAGGCTGTTTTTTTGCTACATGTGCAAAGAACAAATATGTTTTTCCCGGTATAAAGGTCCTTTTATCAACCTCTTTAACCCCAAGAAGAATATCACAATCCTTCAGATCCTCCTTTAACGGGATGTCAAGATAATCGTACTCTTCATCGGAATAGCATCTGTTATCGCTGGGTTGCACGAAGAATTCGACATAGGGGTATAACTCCTGAAGGGCTACTATCTGGGGTGGCGTAAGAGGTACTCTCCTGTCAGGAGGATTTTTAGTTTCACGAAGGATACCGATTTTAACTGACTGGTACATAGAAGTCCTGCCAAATTTTACTATTATAAAGATAGTAAATCCAGCAGGACTTTTATATGACTATAATCAGCAAATCGGATTCTAAAGATTATCTGGATTAAAGGCCACACTTGCTCTCCCAAAAGTGCATACCATTGCATTTCCTGCAAATGACTGGTAAGGCTTCCTATCAAGCGAACCGTCAAGAATCCCTTTGACACATGCTACCTGATCGTTAATGAAATCTGAAGGCATTGGAGCACCATGGCCAGGCAGAATAGTGGTGAATTCGTTAATTCTATTTAATTGTTTCTGCAGAGATGCAAGATACTGGTGGAGTGGCAGGCAATTATTCAGGAAAAGCCAGACCAAACCATTATTATTATCTCCCGTAAAGAGAAGCTTGTTTGAGATATCGAGCAGGCATATCTCCCCCGGTGTATGACCAGGAGTCTCAATAACCTCGATTTTCCTTCCGCCAAGATCAAAAATACGACCTTCATGGATAGGAATAAGCCGGGTATTTAATATCCTGCCTTTATAGAGATCTCCTGCTGCCGGTGTTCTTCCGCCAAGCATCGAAGATGATGAACCAGACCTGGCTTCCGCCTTGTTATAACCTCTTGCAGCCATAGAGTCGGCCGGTTGAATATAAACTTTATCAAACTGGTAGTCTGAACCTGCATGGTCGGGATGGCCATGAGTGATGACAATGACCAGAGGCTTTGAGGTAAGCTTTCTGGCAAATGACAAGATATCTGCAACTCCAAGTCCATCGTCAATGAGCATTGAGCTGTCACTACCTTCAATAAGGTACATATTGTCAGCACCATTGTCACTGATCTGCCAGACTTTTGGTCCTACCTCCTTATAAGAGAACCAAGCTGACTGCACCTGGCCGCAGGCAATATTTAATGCGCCAAAGATCAGGCACAAAGAAAAAAATAGCTTTCTTTTCATATGATAGTTATATGACAATTTTTAAATCTTATTTTGTTGTTACGACACCTGTATTCTTCATGATAGCAGCTGCCTCTGCAGGTAGCTTCCAGTCATTATCAAAAGTACCACCGGCAATTATATTGTCGGAACTCTCCCTGAACAGGATGAAATCCTTGAAATTCTTAAGTCCGTCCACTTTTGAGCCCATAAATGCCATTCCACCTTGTCCCGGAGCCTTTTTTGGAGGCGTCCACCAGGGCAATCCGGAATTGATAAGGACATAGTGTTTGTTTACCGGGAAGATATAAAGCAGTCCATAATCCTTTGCGTCATTGCTCAGCTGAACAGGAAGCCTGTCGGCAAACTTCGCGATTATAGCATTTGTTTCCTTCGTTCCGAACAGAATGAGATTCGAATTATCGTAGTCACTCTGTCTCAATTCCTTATCGGAAAGGACTCTTGGAAACACCATTATCCTGCCTGCCATCCCGTTCCAGTCAGCAGCTAACAGGGCTGCTGCTTTCCTTTCTCCCAGTTCTTCGCCCGAAGGGTTTCCTCCTGTTCCATATACATAAATATGATTCCCGCCAATAGCTGCGCTTATTGGTCCCTCAGCACCCGGCTGCTTTGAGGTAAGTCCGGGAGTAAATTTCTTATTGACCCAGCTGTTATCAGATCTGGAAAATGAAACAGCATCATTTGTTTTAACGGTAAATAATTTGCCGTCAACTTTTACAGTGACTTTCTGTGCAGGAACAAATTGCGGGTGTCCGGCCAGCCTCAGTGTGAAGGCATCGAGACCTGAAGAAGTAATTTCGATATTGTTCTGACCTGTGAATTTTGCATCAATTGTTGAGAGTGTCCCGGGTGTGAGATTATCGATTCTCACCCAATATGCTTTATTGTATTTGAACCATTTGGTGCTGAATTTAACCTCAGCAGGATACGGATCCCTTGTGAACTGTGAAAACCAGTCAAAGATAAATCCATCCTTATAAGCATATTCCCAGCTGTTATGTCCAATTCCCGGATATTCTGTATAATCGAACCTTGGCGTGCCGGCTTCAAATTTTGCTTTCCAGTCAAGTGCTGTCTTATGAAGAAAATCCTTATCACCTGTAAAAAGATGTACGGGCAGGTTTAATGCATTGCCGGCTAGGTCTTCAGAACCATCGGGTGGTGCAGGGCAGCATGGAGCAAGGGCAGCCCAGATATCAGGACGAGTAAGGCCGAGCCAGATTGTTCCTCCACCGCCCATCGACAATCCTGTAAGATAAATTCTGTTTTCATCAATTGAAAACCTGCTCTCAATATCGGCCAGCATATCATAGACATCCTGTTCAGGTATCCCCTGGTAACCTGCTGTTCCCCTGGCAAGGGGAGCTGCAACTATTAAGTCGACATCCTTAAGAACAGGGAAATAGCGAGTCGCTTCAAGGTCAGTTTCAACCGGGACATTGCCGGGCTTAATAAAGTCCAGTCCCTGTAAGTTACCCTGGCCAAATGACCGTCTTAATCCCAGACGGTGGTTCGACCATGCTCCGTGAAGAAAAACTACCAGGGGGTATTTCCTCGATTCATCGAAGTTCTTCGGAATATAAATTGCATAAGGCTGGTCGGTCTCATCAACTGTAGAGAAAAATGAGAGATCCTGTGGACCTGCCTTTAATCTCTGTGAAAATGCATTTCCGGAGCAGAACATTAAAAGAGTAATGGTCAGGAAAGCCAGACAAACTACAGAAGAATTTTTATTCATAATATTTATAAGTTAATTCGGGTTACATCTATTCTTTATTTAATAATTTATCGGCCGCAAGTACCAGGAACATAAAGTTGGTAGCTCCTCCGCCCATAACGTACTCCTGCTGCTGCCACAGAAAAGGCCAGTCAAGCAATTCAGGAAAATCGGGACGAATCAGGGCGGTGCCCGATGAGACTCCTCCCGGAATATATGACCAGTCGGCCCGGTTAGCCCCATATGCAACCGTTGTTGATCTGGCCCCTACTCCTGATGCGAAGGAAGCTGTATTTGATCCAGGGTGAACGCCAAGAATAAAATTAAGGGCGTTGTACATATAATCAATAGGGAAGATATCGGGGAATGCTTTGTTAAGATAGTACTGCCTCACTCCGAAACTCTGGATATCCCATCCAGCACCCCATATATATGGACTGTAAGGAACTCCGAAGGGAGTCTGGGATCCCTGCTTTGCAATTTCTGAAGCGAATGCATTTGCAGCCTTTTTAACAGATTGAATCAATTCATCATTACCAGTTTTAAATATGGCACCGCATATAAGCCATCCGATGTTTCTGAATTCACTAATAATAAGTGACTTATTATTAAGCAGATAATCTTTATAGATCTGTTGCCCTGTAGTCAAGTATAGTTCAGATGCAGCGTGAAGCTTCGAGGCAGCCTGGCGATCTGTGACCTGGCGATCCAGATTAAAAATTGCTTCAGCTACTTCAAGGCACTGTGCACTGAGTGTATCGTTGAATCCTTTCAATACCCTGGAAGCTGCTGCCATTTGTGCTGCAGTGGTAAGTTCCCTGTCGGGATTGTCTTCTGTAAAAACCCAGCGGTCATCAGCAAGGGACGATTGCGCTGCAGTCTTTTCACCCGGTTTCAGAATATCGCTGTAAAACAGTCCGTCAGTCATATTAATACCATCGCCGAGCAAAACATACTGACGCAGCGTCGGACATATTATCCCGCGGTAGAGCCTCCCCAGATTCCGGTATCCGCCGATAACTGAAAGCGCACCATGCTCAATCTGCTGGAGGATATCTGGTTTCCCGTCAGGCTGATGTATTTCAACAATCCTGGAATGCTGATCGATTGTGGTTTCGTCATATTTCACACCAAATTCCTCATAAGCCTGTGTTAGAATATAAATCTCTCCGCTTTGTGATTCCACCCTCAGATCATAGTCACCGGCATCATGCCAGCCTCCGATATTAAGACCCGGAACATGGTCGCCCGGATTATATTTTGTCAGAGTCGACGGACCCTGAAGGTACCCGTCGAAGTGATTATGGTTGACAGGGGCCATCCGGGCATCGTCCATGTGACACAAGCCATGCCAGACCCTGTATTTTTCATTGATACGCATATGGCACATCTGGACAGGAAGAAAATACTCAAGAGTGGGCTGCCAGACATTACGCTTAAAGACATCTGCGGCAATACGAAATGGCTGTGACTGTGCATGACCGTATTTTAGTATATATATACCGGTTTCTTTTACATCCGAAAAATCAAATTTCAGATAATTATACCGAAGGAACCTACCCCACTCAAGGGGCTTTCCTGAGACGACCATCAGCTGTTTTCCTTCATTATTTATTCTTACCAGTTCGATGTTTTGCCTATTCAGATCATTCTTATCAAGTTCGATGAATGCAAGTTTTTGCTGATCCGGATGATACCCTATCTGGGAAACGTGAATAACCGGATCGGCTATCCAGTCTTTAATTACATTTGGAGTAATAACCCATTCAACTGCTCTTTTAGTAGTACCTGCCGCTACCAGTGACCTGACTACGAACCAGCCATTATTATGAAGATATCTCCCATCGATCAACTGAATCTCGCCTGTTGCAGACTGTATTGAAAGTCGAAGGTGATCATCTTCCGGAGCAACAACCAGATGTTTACCTGTTGCCATTGGCTCTGCTGCGACAAGTGCACCGCTATTATCATGCATTCCGGGTCCGTTGGCTTGCCGCGGGAATATCCCTGACTTGTCATCCATCATCCATGTTTTACCAAACAGAATGCCAGGGAAAAGTTCCATATTGAATCCTACCTTGCCGATGAATTCCGGCGGTATAGGTCTGTCGAGGTCGACAGTAACGATTATTGAGCTACCATCAGAATGAGTTTCTACAGTGTAGTTCAGATAAAGATCCGGATAGATTATGGGATTGAAGCCCTTGCGGTTTATTGCTGAATCGGGATAGGTCAGGTATTCAGTGATGAGGTTTGATGAGCGGTCGACAACCCGTTTTTTCAGCTTTGGTATGGGCTGCCATTGTCCCGGTGTCACATCAAGCCTAAGATCACCGTTAGTAGCGATCCTCATTCCATGCATAATTATTGCAACTCCTCCCTGGTGACCTTCGGGATAGAAATCCTGAAAAGCCATCACGTTAACGCCTCTATTTTCAAAATATTCCTGATCATTTAACAGGAAAATATTTCCCTGAGAAAACCCTGTGATGCAAAGTGCCAGCATCCACAAAACCATCAAGATTCTATTCTTTTTCATAAGCAGTTATTTAGTTCTTTCAATTATTTCAAGGCACATACGGCTATTGTG
>PMIG01000231.1:0-294 GCA_003157055.1 Bacteroidales bacterium
ATTTGTTAAAAATGCACCTGCAAGCGTGCTGGATCTTGAAAGAAAAAAGAAAAGTGACGCTGATTCCAAAATCAAGTCTCTGGAAGGGAGGCAAAAAGAGTTAAAGAAGAAATAAAGATTGCAAGATTGCATGATTGCATGATCCTTCCTGGTGCATCAGTTTCCTGATAAAATAATTCTGATTCACAGGAGCAAGTTCCCCAAGGTCAATATTTTCAGACCTGATAGTGCCGAAATCAACCCCTTTCAGGAGTAAAAAATGTTTCAGGCTGCTTCCCCTTGCAGCTGAAAAGA
>PMIG01000231.1:322-4898 GCA_003157055.1 Bacteroidales bacterium
GAAAATATGAAAACAAACGAAGTTCTTCTGAATCCGAATGAGCTTGTTCAGTTCCTGCAGAAACCGGCGCATGATTTCACGCGTGATGATATAATTAAATTTATTGAGGCGAAAGGGATATCCATGATTAACTTCCGGTATGCTGCGGAAGACGGGAAGCTAAAGTCGCTGAACTTTGTCCCCTTTAGCAGGGAACATCTTGAATCAATTCTGACAGCAGGTGAAAGAGTTGACGGATCAAGCCTTTTTTCTTTTGTTGAGTCAGGATCAAGCGACCTGTATGTTATTCCAAGGTACCGGACAGCCTTTGTCAATCCCTTCACTCAAATACCAACTCTTGAGATCCTATGCTCTTTTTACAACAGCGATGGCAATCCCCTTGAGAGTGCACCAGAATATATCCTCAGGAAAGCCTATTCCAGGTTTACTAAAATAACAGGTTACAGGATCAGGACCTTCGGTGAGCTTGAGTATTACATTAAATCGCCTCATGACGATCTGTATCCTCTTATTGAACAGAAGGGTTATCACCAGTCAAAGCCTTTTGCGAAATTTGAGGATCTGAGGGTTGAAGCCCTCGAGATGTGCGCCAGGGCCGGTTGCCGGATCAAATACGGCCATTCGGAAGTCGGAAGTTTTTCGAAGGATGGAGAAGACTTTGAGCAGCATGAAATAGAGTTTTTACCCGTTGAACCTGATGAAGCAGTAGAACAGCTTTTAATTACAAAGTGGATATTAAGGATGCTCGGATTTGAATATGGAGTTGAAGTAAGCTTTGCCCCAAAAATAACTGTAGGAGAGGCGGGATCAGGTATGCATGTTCATATGATGCTTGAAAAGGAAGGGAAGAACATTATGATAAAAGATGGACAGCTAAGTGATACTGCAAGGAAAATGATTGCTGGGGTTCTTGACCTTTCAAAAGCGCTGACGGCATTTGGCAATACAATCCCCACATCGTATTTCAGGCTTGTTCCCTACCAGGAGGCTCCGACAAATATTTGCTGGGGCAACAGGAACAGGTCCGTGCTTATCAGAGTTCCACTTGGATGGAATGGAGCAACGAATATGATAAAAGATGCCAATCCTGCAGATATAGCCGAATACCAGGATATGCCTACAAAACAGACCGTGGAGCTGAGATCGCCGGATGGCTCCGCTGACCTTTACAAACTTTTTGCTGCAATAGTTGTTGCAATTGAGCATGGGCTCGAAATGCCAGGGGCTCTTGAACTGGCCGATGCACTTTATGTAAACTACAATATCTTCAGCAAGTCAAAAAAGGGAATGGAGAAAAAACTGGAATCGCTCCCTGCTTCATGCTGGGAGTCGGCTGAAAGCCTTATTGAGAAAAGAAGTTTCTTCGAAAAAGACAATGTGTTTCCTGCCGGTGTAATTGATAATACAGTCTCAAAGCTCAGAGCCTTCAACGATAAAGGATTAAGTGAAAAGCTCTTTAATAAGCATGAAGAGTTAAGCAGCCTTGTCAAAGAGTTTCTTCACTGCAACTGATATTCCGGGTCTTTTCATCATCTTCATCCTTCGCCTCTTTAATGCTCAGGTTGAGCTCAAACCCGATCAGCAGAGCTATAGAGTTAAGGTAGAGCCAGACCAGTATTACTATAAAAGTTCCGATCCAGCCATAGAGCTTGTTGTACTGACCGAAATGATTCACATAGGCAGAAAAACCGAGCGAGGTTATGATGAACAGTATTGTCGCCACAATCGACCCGGGAGATATGAATCTGAAATCGGATTTAATGGCAGGCGCAAAATAATAGAGATTTGATATAGCCAGAAGCATAAGCAGGATTACTATAATCCATTTTAGCAGGATGAGCATAAAGATAACAAGGTGTCTTTCAATTATTTCCAGTTCAACAAGCCTTGTTATGACCATTTTCCCAAAGATAACCATGAACCCTGCCAGTCCGATCATTAGAATCCCGATCAAAAGCAGAATGATAGATATCTTCCTCTGATTTACCCACGATCTGGGTTTGAATGCGTGCGATGATACAACAAAAGCATTAATTATCGCATGGATTCCGTTGGTAGAAAAAACAATGGTAGCAACGAACATAAATAGAAGGAACCCGCCACTTTTAATCGTTACCAAATCTACGATCGTTGTTTCAAGAAAAGAGAAAGCATTTACAGGTAATATGCTTTCAAATAATTTAATGAGCTCTTCATGGAAATTCGGGATAGGGATAAATGGGATGAGGGTAAAAAGGAATACTGTTGCAGGAACGAGTGCCAGCAGAAGATTGAATGCTATGGCAGAGGCTCTGGTGACGAGCACTCCTTTCCGGAATCCTTTTATTACAAAATTTACTACATGGCTTATAGATACACCTTCAAATCCGGGGAGGTTAAGGTTTTTCAGCTTGCCTTTGCCGTTATTATAGCGGTTCCCGTATTTCAGATGCATAGATTAAATCGCTTTTAAGCTCATATCCAGGCTCTTTATGTGATGAGTAAGGGCGCCGACTGATATGAAATCGACACCACATTCAGCATAAGACCTTACAGTTTCAAGGGTTATTCCGCCGGAAGATTCTATTTCAAATCTGCCTGCAATAAGTTTTACAGCTTCTGCAGTATCAGCAAGGTCGAAATTATCGAGCATTATACGATTCACTCCCCCTACAGCCAGTATTCTTTTTACATCATCAAGGTTCCTGGCTTCAATTTCAATTTTAAGCTTTCTGCTGGATTTTATCAGGTAATCCCTTGTTTTTTCAATTGCTTTTTCGATTCCGCCGGCAAAAACAATATGATTATCCTTAAGCATGATCATGTCGAAAAGGCCCATCCTGTGGTTCATCCCTCCGCCAATACGAACTGCCTCCTTTTCAAGAAAACGGAGACCGGGAGTCGTCTTACGGGTATCGAGTATCTTTGCCTTCAGTCCGTTTATTTTTGAAACATACTGATTTGTGCTTGTGGCAATTCCGCTCATCCTTTGCATGATGTTAAGCACAAGTCGCTCTGATTTAAGGATCGACTGCTGCCTTCCCGAAACGTGAAAAACGACATCGCCGGGAATGACATGCTTCCCGTCCCCAATAAAAATTTCGCATAAAAGATCCTTGTCAATGGCTGCGAAAGTTTCCTTTGCAACCTCTACGCCGGCAAGTATTCCCTCTTCCTTTATCAGCAATCTTGCTTTGCCTGCGGCTTCCCATGGTATGCAGGCAAGCGAGGAGTGGTCACCGTCTCCCAGATCTTCTCCTATGCTTCGCAGGATAAAATCACGAAGGTTCCTATTTTCCATTTTCAGTTTCTATGCGTATCTGATGAATCAGAAGATCCGGGCCTACTTTCTTTAGCAGAAAGTACACCCTGAAATCACCCCTCTCGGTTATAAGGTTGCCGATAGCATATTGTGCATCATTTTTTGCACCCTCGTGGCGCACTATGAAATCTTTTGTCGGGTAAGAAACAAAAAAATCTTTCAGGATAGCTTCCGCAACATTTTTTTTGTAGAAATCTTCCTTATCAAGCACCGTAAGCTCCACGGTCGGATTCATATACTTCGACAACTCGGCAGCATTCCCTGCTTTAAAAGCAATTGAAATGCCCGGAGGTATCCTAGTCTGTTCCTGTGCCGTAAGCGCGAGGCTGTTTATTAACAGAAAAATGACAGGAAAAATATTTTTAAGTTTCATTATAATGAGTTTTTACCGACTTTCAGATTAATTTCTTTACAAATTTAACTATTTTCATAAACCAAAAACAATCATTCAGGCTCGATATAATTAGAATTGCCTGAACACGTTATTAATTATATTTTTGTATCTGCACGCATGCAGATAATTTATTCACAAAAGTCGCGCCAATATTTATGAAAATCGCCCTCATACAAACCGGCAAGACAAATGAAAGGCATGTCTCTGAAGGTTTTGAAGTTTATAGTTCCCGGATAAGCAAATATGCCGGGTTCGAGGTTATAACAATTCCAGATCTTAGAAACACGCGCAACATGCCTGGTCAGGAGCAAAAGGCAAAGGAGGGCAACAAGATTTTGCAGTCTGTGAGCAAAGATGATTACATGGTACTGCTGGATGAAAGGGGAAAAGAACTAAGAACTGCAGAATTTGCAGAATGGCTCGAAAAGAAATTCGCCGGCTCCGGAAAAAGGATGGTTTTTGTAATAGGCGGACCATGGGGATTTTCGGAGGAAGTTTATTCAAGAGCCGATTTCATGATTTCACTTTCAAAAATGACTTTCCCTCATCAGCTGGTACGATTATTGTTTGCTGAACAGCTTTACAGGGCTTTTACAATAATAAGAGGCGAACCTTATCATCATGAATAGGGCAGCGATCTGAAAAATGAAGAATAACCGGAAGATATTATTTCTTGTTGCAGCAGCAATTATCCTTTTCGCCCTGGCAATGGTTGCAGAGTCGGTTTATTTCAGCGACTATGAATTTCATTTCAGAACAAAGAGGTTCAATAAGATACTTCACGAGAAGGAGAAGATAATGGAGGATTGCCTCAATGGGTTGAAACCTGTTCTGGCCAGGGAAAATCCTAATGATACTATTTCTAAAAATGACCTTTTTAC
>PMIG01000136.1:0-7165 GCA_003157055.1 Bacteroidales bacterium
ATCAACAGGCAGGGATGCGATTTGATTCTTACTAAGATTCAACCTGGTTAGCCTGGCTAATTTGCCAAATTCAGCGGGCACGGATGTGAGTTGATTATCACTTAAATCCAATATTGATAAATTTGTCAATCCCCCGGTTTCAGCAGGCAGGGAATTGAGTTGATTACTGCCTAAATCCAATTCTGTCAGACTGGTCAGTTTGCCGATTTCTGCAGGTAGGGTAGCGAGCTGATTATCACTTAAATCTAACTTTGTAAGATGTTTAAGCTTCCCTACTTCAGAAGGCAGTGAAGTGATCCGATTATTACTTATACTTAAATCAGCTAATAAGTCTTATTTTTCAATTTCTTCAGGAAGGGAAGTGAGTTGATTATTACTCAAATCCAACCTGTTTAAGCCTATTAATGTCCGGGTTTCAGCAGGAAGCGATGTAATCTGATTATTATTTAAATCCAACGCTGGTAAACTGGTTAATTTCCCTGTTTCTGAAGGCAGGGAGGTGATCTGATTATTTCTTAAATCCAACCACTTCAGATTGATTAATTTACCGATTCCGGCAGTCAGGGAGTCGAGTTGATTATTACTTAAATCCAGATATGTCAGATGGGTAATATTCCCGATCTCTGATGGCAAAGAGGAAATATGACAATGAGACAAATCCAGATATGTCAATTGTTTTTGCTGTAAAATACTTTCCGGTATCTGGTTAAGGTCTTCCCCGATTATTTCGAGTCCTGTTATCATTCTTTTATTTTCTGATTTCAGATTGTCGAAATCGGAGAGGGAAATAGTGATTTTAAGATCACTTAATTGTTTTAACCGGCTCAGATAGGAAAAAGTGCTGTCCCAATCTGTGAAATTATTTTTAAGCAGATTTAAGCTTCTCAGATTTGGATGGTCTTTAATCTCAACTGGCAGCCTGGAAAGGTTACTGGCAGAAAGATCGAGAGTATCCTGCCGGGATACTGCAAACTCGTTCTGGGCCTGGACTGCTGTACTGATTAACAGGCAAAAAAGAATAACCGTTTTTTTCATACTTGAATATTCAAATCCCCGGGCACAGTTGAATTTTTTTCCCAGGGGAATTAATCTGATCATACTAAGCTATTATAAAATCTTTCGGCACTTCTTTTAGCCTGGAAATATCAAGAATCTTATTTTTAACGTCAAAACGGGCAGTGCATTTTACATTGCATGTCTGGCATGTCTCGCAGGGCTTGCCTGAAAGATCAACACCGGCCAGAGTGTGCCATGCCTGCGCCGTATTCATGTAACCATAGGCATACATATAGCTCCTCATAATTGTAGGTATGTCAAGATTATGGGGACATTGCGGGATGCATTTTTTACATTGCCGGCAATATAAACCCGGTTCAAGCGATGTCAGGCTCAGATCCTTCATCTCCTGTTCGGTCATTTTAAGATTGCTGATTAGGGCAAGGTTTTTCTGCAGTTGTTCAACAGATGACATTCCTGAAACAATTGTAGCAATATTTTCATTCTGTAAAACCCAT
Organism: Bacteroidales bacterium; assembly: GCA_003157055.1. Taxonomy (GTDB): domain Bacteria; phylum Bacteroidota; class Bacteroidia; order Bacteroidales; family VadinHA17; genus LD21. The sequence continues at coordinate 1,515 of PMIG01000136.1, forward strand.
TTAAGAGCTGCATCGGTATTCAGTGCCGGACCCGATTTGTTGCGGAACGCTCCTGCTGTGGTTTTCATGGCAATAATGCCCATACCTGCCTTTGCAGCATAGTCGATGGCAGAATTCAACGAATCTTTATTTGCAGATTTATAGTTATAACCAATCATTGCAACATCATATATTCCTGCATCTGCAGCTGCTTTCAATGCTTCCTCAGTATCACCGTGCGATGCAATTCCCAGGAATTTTGTCTTTTCCTGATTCTTCAGCAGCGCCATTGCCTTCAGCACTCCTGCATTCTGAACAGTTTCCTTTTTACCAGCGAAAGGAAAAAGGAAAAAATCAACATGATCGAGCCCGAAACGCGATAAGCTGTTTTCGGCTTTCCGTATATAGGCATCAGAGTCAAAACCATTTGTAAATATTCCTGTCCTCATATCCATCCCGTCAGGTGGAACTGCTGTGCCAATGACAAAAGAATCGCGCGGCAGTCCTTTAAGACCATCGCCCACGAGTTTTTCATTTTTTCCCTCGCCGTAGTATGTAGCAGAAAAGAATAGTTTTATGCCGGCTTCATAAGCGGCTGTAACAAATTTGGAATCTGTAGCGTCAGCAGCACCCATGCTGATAAGCGGGGCCTTAATTCCAGTTCTTCCCAATATCCGACCGGGTAAATCAATGGGCCTGGAAGCTGACCTGGAATGCGATCCTTTTAAAATTCCAGGAACCAGAGCAGCGCCTGAAATACCAAGAATGCTCTTTTTAAGGAATTCACGACGATTATTGTTTCCCATGGTTTATAAATTAGATTTATTGAGAATCGATATTGATTATAAAATTATGAAATTTCCTTAAATTCCAAAGTACCAGATAAAGTCGTGTAATTTGCTTCGCTAAAAGGTTGAGATTGTCCGATGAAGACCTCTGAAATAGAAAACCCTCCTATGTCCTGCTAAAGCAAGACTTCGGAGGGTGAAGTCGGGGTGACTGGACTCGAACCAGCGGCCTCTACGTCCCGAACGTAGCGCGCTACCAACTGCGCCACACCCCGCAAATGAATTCAGGCTGACAAAATTAATAAATTTTCAGAATGCTGCAATAACTATTCTGGTCTGCTCATGGAATAAGGAAAAGACTTATCTGAAACACCACGTGTCTTATCAGGCTCCGGACCCATCCTGAATACCAGCCTTCCTCCTTTCTGAAGCTCATCATGTTTTATGTAGTTCCTGTCGAGAGTATTGCCATTCAGAGTTATGGACTGAATATAAACATTCCCGTTATTATTTCCCGGAGCTTCGATGACAAGCTTCCTGCCGTTTTCAAAATTAAGAGTAGCCTTCTTAAACAGCGGTGAGCCGAAAACGTATTGGTCTGTTCCTGGAGTCACCGGATAGAATCCCAGGGCCGAAAAGACATACCATGCTGAAGTCTGCCCGTTATCTTCATCCCCGCAATAACCATCAGGCGTGTAATTGTAAAGCTTATCAAGCACTTCCCTCACATGGTATTGAGCCTTCCATGGCTCCCCGGCATAATTATAAAGGTAGATCATATGCTGTATCGGCTGGTTGCCATGTGCATAATTGCCCATGTTCATGATCTGCATTTCCCGTATTTCATGGATCACTACACCATAATACGAATAATCGAACAATGGCGGCACAGTAAAAACAGAATCGAGCTTTGAAATGAATCTTTCTTTACCTCCCATCAGGTCGACAAGTCCGGCGATATCCTGGAAAACGCTCCATGTATAGTGCCAGCTGTTTCCCTCGGTGAAGGCATCTCCCCACTTGTACGGGCTGAATGGCGACTGGAAGGTGCCATCGGTATTCCTTCCGCGCATAAGCTTTCTTCCGGGATCAAAGACATTTCTATAATTCATGGCCCTCTTACCAAAGAGATCTGTCTCTGACTGCGGACGCCTCAGAACTTTTGACAGTTTGCTGATACAGAAATCTGCATAGGCATACTCGAGAGTCCGTGCGACATTCTCATTAATACCGACATCGTAAGGTATATAACCAAGTGTATTATAGTATTTTACACCAAGCCTTCCAACTGAGCTCAAGGGCCCTGTGCTGTCGCTGTTTTTCAGGATCGCCTGGTAAAGAGTTTCTATATCATACCCCCTGATCCCTTTCAGGTAGGAATCGGCAATTATGGAAGCTGAATTCGATCCTATCATGCAATCCCTATGCCCCGGACTTGCCCACTCAGGGAGCCATCCGCTCTCTTTGTAAGTATTCACAAGCCCTTCCATGATCTTGCTGTTCATGTCAGGGTACATAAGGGTTGTAAACGGGAAAAGAGCCCTGAAGGTATCCCAGAATCCATTGTCGGTGAACATGTATCCCGGCAGTACCTCGCCACTATAGGGGCTATAGTGAACCACTTTTTTCTCATCATTTATTTCATAGAAGCCGCGCGGAAAGAGAAGCATTCTGTAAAGACATGAATAGAATGTCCTTTGCTGGTCAAGAGTGCCCCCTTCAACCTTTATCCTGCCCAGCTTACTGTTCCAGGCAGCCTTTGCTTCCGTTCTGACCTGATCAAAGCTCTTCCCCCCGGTTTCTCTCTTTAGGTTCACTTCAGCCTGTTCGGGACTAATAAAGGACGATGCCAGGTAAACATTAAGTACTTCACCTTTCCCTGTTTTGAAGCCGATAACGGCACCAGCATGATTGCATTCTTCACTTAAACTATTGATATTCAGTGTATCGCCATGCCANNGAACCTTTATTGAAAGCATCAAGAAGAATGAATGATGAATCACTTTCCGGGAAGGTAAACCTGAAAATAGCAGCCCTTTCAGTCGGAGTGACTTCTGCTTTCACATCATAATCGGCCAGGTAAACGCTATAATAGTATGGCTTCACGACTTCAGCCTTGTGGGAGAACCAGGATGCCCTGTCTTCTTCCCTCAGCTTGATCTTTCCAGTCTCCGCCATTAGTGAAAAAGCAGCATAGTCATTGATCCAGGGACTTGGCTGATGGGTCTGTTTAATGCCCATTATTTTGTTGTCATTGTAGGTATAGGCCCAGCCGTTGCCCATTACTCGTGTCTGCGGCGTCCAGAAATTTAATCCCCATGGCAGCGCTATTGCAGGATATGTGTTGCCATGTGAAAGCTTGTATTCTGAATCAGTACCCATCAAAGGATTTACCAGGTCTACCGGATCAAAACTTGTCACCGAACCTTTATCTGAACAACCGGTGGCCATCCATACCAGGAATGCCGGCAGTATTGTTAATAATTTAACAGATCCGCTTTTAATCTTTAAAATCACCATAAAAATCTCATGTAAAAACCTTGGTAAATCTTTGTGTCTTTATGTCTTAGTGGCAAACTTTTATTGCCACTAAGGAACAAAGGCACCAAGTTGCACCAAATATTTAGCTATATTATTTTCAAGTTAACCAACCTGTCAAACACTTTCTCGGGCGTCAGCCAGTTCATGCAGGCAAGATCGCCCCTGCGGCATTCCCCTTTGCCATAGATAGTGCAGGGCCTGCAGGTAAGCTCCTCGGGGGGTATCCTGATAGCCATATTATCAGGCTGCTTCCATGCGCCAAAGCCTGTAAGCGGATCTGTTCCCCCCCATATAGAAATTACCTTCGTACCGGTAAGTGCCGCCATATGCATATTCGATGAATCCATCGAGATCATGAAATTAAGCTTGCTCATCAATGCAAGTTCTCCAGCCAGGCCTAAATTTCCGGTAACAAGGAATGAACCGGGCACCTGCATCCTGAAATTCTTAAGTCTTTCAAGCTCATCATAGCCTCCGAAGAGCCAGATTTTTACATTATGTCTTGCAGAGATCATTTCGAGCAGCTTTTTCATATTCTCCTCCGGCCATATTTTAAGCTTATGCTTTGCATATGGAGCTACGCCAATATTAAATTCACCTGCTTTCAACTGCAGGCAGGAGATCTCTGAAAAGCCTACCTGAGTTGGAATAATGCATGGCGGGTCGAAAGGTGATATGGGATATCCTGCTTCTGCAAAAACATCACAATACCTTAAAACAGAATGTTTTAGCCCTGTCTTTATTTTTCCATTAATGACTCTTTTTTTATCATGCCTGCCTTTATTGATAACATAAACCGGTACGCCTGATAATCTGAAAAGCTGTCGTAATATCTTTGATCTCAGCACATCATGAAGATCAACAATGCAATCCACACCTGTTTTTTCCAGATCATGGTGCATTCTGAATATTCCCGGAAGCCCCTTGTGATTCTTCTCAAAATCAGGAAAAAAAAGTTTAACACCACTGATTGAGTAAAAAAATGACTCAAAAGGCCGGCGCGTCACTATTGTAATTTCAACCTCGGGATATTGCTTCCTCATACCTAGAATTACAGGAGTTAAAAGAGCTACATCGCCCATGGCTGATGTCCTGATGACAAGTAGGTGCATCTTAGTATTTTTCGTAAGATTTTTCCTCGAACAAACCTGAAGCTGTCCTGATATTGATCTCTTTCTTTATTTCAGCCCTTTTATCATTTTTAAAGTAAACCAAACGGGCCGTTGATATAAAATCTTTTCCGAAATCCTGTTCCCGCTCAAGATCGCGGATATGATCCTCAATATCCCATAATTCGCAATTCACATCATAAAGGGATTTAAATAAAGGATCTGCAATACTCATTATCGATGTTGTGACCTTTACTAGATTGTCATATTCCTTCTTCAGATTCTTAAGTTTAGATGCATCCTTTATGCGTTCGAGCTTTATCTGTAAAATTGTGAGCTTATCTATTATTTCGCCGTTTGAAACTTCTATTTTCATAATCAACTATTTGATAATCCAAAAGTAGTATCTTTCTTCTTCCACTTTTTACTTTTATCTTTTTACTTTTATCTTTTGTCTTAATTAGTACGGATCGACATCAATTGCAATTTTAAGTGCTCCTGCTCCTTTCATCTTTTCAAGCTTTGCTATTGATTCGAGTATCATTGCCTTTGCTTTTGCCAGCGGTTTCTCCTTTTCAATCTTGATTAGCAAAGTTTTTATGAACCACAGCTGAACCTGCGAGATCACAGGAAATTCAGGTCCTAGCACTCTTTTGCCAAAAGCTTTTTTGAGATCGTCGCCAAGGAGACCAGTATAATGATTGAGTAAAACACGCTCTTTATGCTTAACAGTGATTCGGATCATCCTGCAAAAGGGAGGATAGCTGAATACCCTGCGTTCCTCAGCCTGAAGCTTGTATAATCCCTCATAATCGTGCCTTAGAACCAGCCTGATTATTTTATTTGATGGATCGGAAGTCTGAATTACGACCTTCCCCAGCTTTTTTCTCCTGCCGGCTCTTCCGCTTACCTGCTCCATAAGCTGGAAGCTTCTTTCGTGAGCCCTGAAATCGGGATAATTCATCATATTGTCTGCGTTAAGGATCCCGACAACAGTAAGATTTTCAAAATCTAATCCCTTTGATATCATTTGTGTTCCTATAAGGATGTCGATCCGATGCTCTTCGAATGCTTTTATGATCTTAGAAAAAGAGTTTTTGTTCCTGGTTGTATCCTGGTCCATCCTTCCTGTAACGGCTGCCGGGAAGACGATCTTTATTTCATCTTCGATCTTTTCAGTGCCGAATCCCCTTGTTGCAAGGCCTGTTGATCCGCAACTGCTGCATTTTGAAGG
>PMIG01000136.1:7292-17545 GCA_003157055.1 Bacteroidales bacterium
AGATTTATCTTGCCAAATCTTTCCTTGATGGTCTCTAAACCATATTTCCCGATTAAAGCATTATGATAACTCTCAATGGAAGGAGAGGCTGACCCCAGAATTGTTTTTGCTCCATGAATGGCAGCAAGCATTATTGCCGAGTCACGCCCATGGTAACGGGGAGCAGGATCATGCTGTTTATATGACCCGTCATGCTCCTCATCAACGATCACCAGTCCCAGGTTGCTGAAAGGAAGGAAAAGTGAGGATCTTACTCCGAGAATAAGCCTGTAACCTGTTTCGGGATTATCTTCAGCAACCTTTTCCCATATCTCAACTTTCTCCTGCTCATTGAATCGTGAATGATATACCCCCGTAACCTTTCCAAAATGTTTCTGCAGCCTTCTTATTATCTGGGTTGTAAGGGCAATTTCCGGCAGCATGTAGAGTACTTGTTTACCAAGCTTTAGCTGCTCTTCAATCAGGTGGATATAGATTTCAGTTTTCCCGCTTGACGTCACTCCATGAAGTAAAACAACCTCATTCGAGTTAAATTTATTTTGAATAGATTTATAAGCAATCTGCTGGGTTTCACTAAGTTTGCTGAGTGGCTTCCTTTCATTATCATGTTCATTCAACCTCGTTACTTTAAGTGAAACAGAAGAGAGTATTCCTTTGCGTATAAGAGCATCAATAATCGCAGGCGATGCAGAAGATTTCTTTACCAGCAGGGATAGCCGCACCGCTTTAATTTCAGAAGTTGAGTCAAAATCAGTCAGATGCAAGTATGCCGATAAAGCCTGCTCCTGTTTGGGTGCTTTTTTGAGCTTATCAAGGATATCATTAAGCTCCTTATCGCTGAAATGGCAGGCCAGCTCAATAAATCTCTCTTCATGCGGTTTGTATCTGTCAATAACAGGCGAAGATATTACTCCTTCCGGGAGCAGTATTGAAGGCAATGCAGCGTTCATAACTTCACCTTCTGAACACATATAATAATCTGACATCCAGTGCCATAATTTCAATTGTTTATCATTCACTATCTGCAACTTGTCAGAGAGTTCCATTATTGGTCTGATGTTCTTCAGTCCCGGATCTTCATTATGGAGCCTTGCAGCAATTCCGGAATACAATTTCCTGTTTCCCAGTTGAACCAGAACCCTGGTACCAGGAATTATCGATCTACTCAGATTATCCGGAATGATGTAAGTGAATCGTCGTCTTACAGCAACAGGCAGAATTATATCGGCAAAGCGAAAGGGCATATAATAAAGTTATATGCAAAATAAGAAGAAAAAAGGAGATTATTACTCTGACTTAATGAATGACGACATCACCGTGATCAGGTGTTCTTTCCTGATAGGCTTTATAAGACATGCATCACAACCTGCTTCAATAATTATATCCTTGTCGTCTTCGAAGATAAAAGCTGTCTGTGCAATTATCGGCAGATCCTTCCTGATCTTCCTGATCAGTTTAGTTGTTTCGATGCCATTCATTTCGGGCATTTGCATGTCAAGAAGAACGACGTCTATATCCGGAGTAGTACTTATAATTTCAATGGCTTCAGGACCTGAACGGGCCATTATTACTTTGATCCCGCTATCAATCAGTATTCGGTTAAGGTAAATAAGAACATCTTTATTGTCATCTACAAGCAAGCATTTTTTTGTTCCCCAATTTACCTTTGCAATTATAGGGTTCTTAAACATATCCTTGAACTTAGCCATGGTGCTTCCTGCAGGCCTGTAGGGTATCGAAAAGCTGAATTCGGAACCTATCCCTTTTTCTGACTGAACAGATATATGACCCCCCATTCTTTCGACAACTTCCTTAGCCAGTGTCAGTCCTATTCCCAGTCCTTCAAAAGGACGATGGTGACCATCGCTTTCCTGGCGGAACTCTTTAAATATGCGGTTCAGGTTCTCCTTTTTAATTCCGATCCCGGTATCTCTGATCTTGAAAACAAGGTTCTCATTTTCCCTTGAATATAAAAATTCTATTGAACCGTCGAGTGTAAATTTTACTGCATTGTCCATAAGGTGATTCAGGACCCTTTTAAGCCATATTTTATCTGTGAATACCAAGTCTACATTATCTTCAAACTGGTTTTTTACATTAAGGATAATTGATTTATCATTCCTTTTGATAACCTGGCGTACTTCATCAATTACCTCATTAACAATTGCATTGACTGAGGCCTCTTCGTAGGTTATCTCAATCTGAGAACTTTCAAGCCTGGAAAGATCGATTATGTCGCCAATGATCTGAAGAAGTTTTTCACTGTTATGGTTAATGTGTTCAATGTACTCTATCTTCAATTCCGGAGTTATATCATTCGAGAGCAAAAGGTTTGAGAATCCGACTACGCTGTTCAGTGGAGTCCTGATTTCATGTGAAATATTAGCAAGGAAGCTGGATTTCAGCCTGTTGCTGGTTTCAACCTCAATATTAGCTTTGACAAGTTCTTCGTGCACCTGCTTCATTTTGGTGATATCTCTCGAAACTGTCAAAGCTCCGATAATAATTCCATTTTCATCTTTTACGGTTACTGATTTTGTCAGGAGGGTTATGTAATGGCCATCTTTGTGAAAAAGCCTCAGTTCACTTTCATGAAAACCCTTATTCTTCAATGCTTCCAGCCTTTCAGACGGGTATCCAATATCATCCGGGTGAATAAATACAGCAGTATCAACTGAATAATACGAATCTTTATCAAATCCGATTAATGAATAGAAAGCTTTATTGGCAAATTTCAGATTCCATTCATGATCGAAAAAGGATATACCGTCATCGGCCGACTCGATCAGAATTTTAGAAAACTTGTCAGTCTCCAGGGATTCCTGTGTAATGTTATCCTTCTTCATTGCCAGTTCATGATTTGAACCAACAAGATTCTTGTTTATTTCCTCAATCAGCTTGTTTCTCTGTATCAGCTCAAGGTTAGCTTTTTTTAGTTTTGAAGAAAGAATAACTATAACTACGCAAATAATTATCAATGCCACCAGGGCAGTTAAAATGAAATTCAGAAAACCTCTTGAAAGAACAAGCGCTGAACTAGGTGGAGGCAGAGTTATCGATGAAGGAATGATTTTCATTCCAAAAGAACTGAATGAAAATACTAATACTGCCAGCAATAGGATTAAATAATGCCGCTTAATGCCATGCATTAATTTATTATTCTCGCACGTTCTTCTGGTCATTCAAAAAAATAAATAATATTCCCCCTGGAATGATTTCAACAGGATTCCGGAGTAAATATATACATTCATATGGTTAAAATTCCTGATTAATATCTTAAAAAATATTAAATTGCAAACAGTTAAAAGGCTTTTGGGAGGTAATATTCTATGAGCAGAGATCAGTCATTTTCCGGCGGGAGAAAATACAGTAATGATGAAATAACCGTCTACTGGAAGCCTTCAGCATGTATTCATGCATCATATTGCTACCGTGAATTATTAGAGGTTTTTGATCCGGGAAGAAGACCATGGGTTGATATGAAAGGAGCATCAACTGAGAAGATCATTGAGACTGTAAACATGTGTCCGACTGAAGCTCTTACCTGGAAATGGAATGAGGAGGCTAAAAATCAGCCTGTTGGCAGCGACCAGTCAAATCACATCAGATTCAGAAGGCCGGAATTGTTAGCACAGGACGCAAATGCTCCTGAAGAAAATCCTGTTACCATTAAAATAATGAATGACGGACCTATAGTTTTAAAAGGTGATTTCAGCCTTGCTTATAGCGGAATCAATAAAGATTTCAGGGAAGCCATTGTCTCAATTTGCAGATGCGGGGCAAGCGAGCATCAGCCATTTTGCGACGGGCAGCACAGGAAGATCGGTTTTATCGGATAAATACATGAGATGGAAGAAACTAAATCAGGAAAATCAAAGACGATAATTGAGGTTATCGATTCCGGCCCTCTGAAAATAACCGGTAATATTGTTTTAAAAGATTTCAAAAGGGATAAAGAAATCCCGATGGGAGAGGTTTTGCTCTGCAGGTGCGGTAAATCTTCAGATAAGCCTTTTTGCGACGGTTCACATAAAAACAAATAGCCTTTTACCTGGCGACAACATGAAAGCAGCCCTGTTTTATTTCATAAGTCGCCCAGCATTTCTTTTCATCCCTAAGCTGCCAGATGATCTGGGCCAGTGCCTCCTTTAGGAAGTATTTATCGCAATCCGTTAAAAACCATTTTGGCGATGAGAACCTGACATAGCTTATATCAAATGTATTTCCATAAAAGTGGGGAGAATTGACTGATGCATTTGAATTGAATTTCCTCAGCCTTATAAGTATCTCGGTCGTCCGGGTCATTGAAGTTATCTTAAAATCAGACCCTCGCAACCCAGTGGAAGAAACCTTTTCTCTGAATCTTTTTCCTATCTCCCTTAAAAGGGCTTTACCTTCTTTGGTAAGGTATGGATAACTGTATGAAAGATCTTCCACTTCATAGCCTCTCCCATCTCTTATCCTGAAGAGCTCTCCCCCGTGCACTTTCTTCAGGAGTTCTCTTTTATTGCTGCACCTGCTTATCCCTGAGGCACTTGCTTCCCCGATATAATCTGGCAGCATATCCTTGAGTCTCCGGCTATAAGTGGCCTGATTGTATGAAATACAGCCCGAACCTATTTTATTGTTAATATAATAACGGAAGCCTTTATTGACATCCCGNNTTGAATGAAATGGCTGAATAAACTGAAAGACCTGATTCATCAATTATCTTTTTAGCCTCTTCAGCATTTGTTCCCTGGAGCCTTACTATAACGGGAACACTGATTTTGCCAGTTGCCTTGTAAGCTTCAACAACTCCGTTTGCTACCCTGTCGCACCTGACAATTCCTCCGAAGATATTTATAAGAATAGCTTTGACAGCCGGGTCTTTAAGGATGATCCTGAATCCTGCCTCAACGGTTTTGGCATTTGCGTTGCCACCGACGTCGAGGAAATTGGCTGGTGAGCCGCCAGATAATTTTATGATATCCATAGTTGCCATTGCAAGTCCGGCTCCATTTACCATGCAGCCTACATTACCGTCGAGCTTGACAAAATTCAGGTTATAGCTTCCGGCTTCCACCTCTATCGGATCTTCTTCTGAAATATCTCTCATTTCAGCCAGTTCAGGATGACGGAAAAGGGCATTGTCGTCGAGTACTATCTTGCAGTCAACGGCCAGTATCCTATCGTCGCTGGTTTTAAGAACGGGGTTTATTTCCAGAAGCTGAGCGTCGCAGCCTACAAAAGTTTCATAAATACCATCCAGAAATTTCAGCATTCTATTAAAGGAATCTCCTGAAAGACCAAGGTTGAATGCGATATTGCGGCACTGAAAAGGCAGCAGGCCTACAGACGGGTTGATCTCTTCAGTAAAAATGCGATCAGGTGTTTTAGCAGCGACCTCTTCAATCGACATTCCGCCGTCGGGAGAGTACATCAGTGTGAACCGGCCTTTATCGCGGTTCAGAAGCAAGCTTACATAAAACTCCCTGATGTCTGTTTCCCCCTTATAATATACATCCTGCGCGATAAGCACCCTATTGACCTTCTTACCTTCCGGGCCGGTCTGTGGAGTAATAAGTTGCATCCCGATCATTTTTGCAGCCAGCATACCTGCCTCTTCAAAAGATTTGGCAAGCTTTACACCGCCTCCTTTTCCACGTCCTCCGGCATGTATTTGTGCTTTTACAACGAAATATTCAGAGCCGAATTTTTCCCTGAGCTGCTTTGCTGCCATAACAGCCTGATCGGGAGTTTCAGCAACAAAGCCCTCCTGAATATCGACATTATATGCCCTAAGCAATGATTTACCCTGAAATTCGTGAATATTCATTGTCGGAATGTTTTAGTTAGATATTATCAATGGCGAATGTGGAATTCGGTAAATACAAAATAAAAGTAATAAAAGGATTTTTTGGTTATTTTCGCACAAAAAAGAATGCGCAAACTTAAAAATAGCGAACTCGGAAGAAAAAGTGTTGACCAGTTCAGAAGATCAGATAAATCGCCTTTTGTCATTGTCCTTGATAATATCAGGAGCTTTAGCAACGTGGGCTCAGTTTTCAGAACTGCCGATGCTTTTCTTACGGAATGTATTTATCTGTGCGGGATAACAGCTGTACCGCCTAACCGTGAGATCCAGAAAACTGCACTTGGAGCTACTGAATCAGTTACCTGGAAATATTTTAAGGAGACCATGGATGCTGTAATGGAATTAAAATCGAAGGGATACATGATTGTGGGTATTGAACAAGCAGAAGGGGCAATCAGATTAGGAGATTTTGTGGTAAAGGATGGTTTAAAATATGCCTTTGTCTTCGGACATGAAGTAAATGGCGTTAACCAGGATATCATTAATGTATGCGATTATGTAATTGAGATCCCGCAGTTTGGTACTAAGCATTCATTCAATATTGCAGTAAGTGCGGGGATTGTGTTGTGGGAATTGAACAGGAAATGTAAATACCAATAAAAAAGCCGCCCTTGAGAGGCGGCTTTTTTTATTAATATACTTTATTACTGAACTGTCGATTTGAATGTATCGTCATTCCAGTATTTAGCAAGTTCGAGGTCAGTTTTTGCATAAGCTTTCCAGTCAGCATTGAATCCAACAGCTTCGCGAAGACCGTTCAGCATATAGTCCCTGTTGTCGAGGCGTGCGCCTACAACTGCTTTCAGGTATGATGGTTTTCCGCATTTGCACATTTCCTTCATTGCATCGAGTGTAGCTTTAGCTTTATTGGCATCGCCTTTAAGAAGCTCAGCAAGAGCGAGGTTGAAGCTAGGCTCTGAACCGAAAAAGTTAACTGCCTGATCATATTCGCCCTTGGTTATTGCGATAACTCCAAGGCCCCATTTTGATTCATTTGTGGCAGCAGTCATCGAGTTGAAATATTCAGCAGCTTTGGTAAGGTCTCCTTTAGCTAAAGATGCCATTCCAAGATTACTTTTAATTACATCGTTATTCTCGATAGCTTTTGCTTTTTCGAAAGCAGCGATAGCTTCGTCGGTTTTGCCAAGTGTCATAAGGGCAACACCTACGTTATTAGCAGCGCGGAAGTCTTTTGGATAAGCTTCGGAAGCAGCTTTATAGAATGCAAGCTGTTCGTTGGCATCTTTGGTCAGAGTAGCTGCGTAAAGCATTTCTTCAAGGCTCAGAACCTTAGGATCTGATTTAGCCTGTGCAAGAATCTGATCATCACTGCGTCCTATTTTATCAACATCGATGAAGAACTGTGACCTTCTGAGTTTCGGAAGGATNNTACATAGAAAGTACGCGAAGGATAAGATCCTTGTCCTGTATAGATGAGTTTGAAACTTCTGTTTTAAAACCATCCCAGTCTTCAGCGGTGGTCTTTTCATTAAAGAAAGTGGCAGCTTTTGCAGCTTCTATCTTATCAAATCCTTTTTTAATGAATTTATCAGCAGTTGTTCCTCTGTTTCCGGAAAGTTTTTCATTTGAGGTAAATTTGCCGTCGGGAGAAGCATATGAACTGACAGTAGCAGTTTTAAAATGGCGTGTTGAATCAGCAGCAACTGCTTTAATATAAGCCATCAGGGCAGTGACGTCTGCAGCTTTAAGCTCTGCCGGGCGGATATCATATTTATTAATAACGTAGTTGATATCGGCTGACTGGTTTTCAGGAGTGACCCTGACGAACTGATCTTTCAAAGATATTGTTTTGCCGACCATGTCGACAAGTGTTGATGTTGCTATAACACCATCAGCTAATTTAACGGGATCTAAATCAAGGCTTTTCTTGCCTCTCTCTGCATGAACTTTTAACATCAGCTGTGAAACCTTCATGGCTTCCTTGTAAGGAACAGAAGCAGTATAGGTAAAATCACCGCCATTATATGAGATAACCTTATTATTAGCCTGAACGCTTTCACCCTGCACTACCTGAACTTTTTCAAATGCAGTTTCACCACCATTGTAGGTAAGAACCGGAGTAGCCGTAAGTGTAGTCTTTTTATCAAAATACTTAGCCGGGAACTGCCCTTTAATTGTCACATTTACAAGGCCTGCATTGTCTTCGAGTACTTTAGGAGTAACATCATACTTAATCAAGCCTTCGTTTTTCTTCATCTTATTCAAGCCGCTGCAACTGGATAAAACAGCTGCTGCCAGGATAAGGATAAAATAGGTGCTGAATTTTTTCATAGTAAAAAAAGTTATTTGTTTATGATCTGTTTATTGCATATATGTTGAACAATATACTAATTTATTGCAAATTTAAATAAAATAGTCGGATGTAAAGCAAATTAAATAAAATAATATGTTTGCAATTAATGATCGACAATATTTTAATAATTTGTAGTTAAACAAGCGATTAACCACCTGTTATATAAATTCCCCTATTATTTTTCCAATTCACCTGTAACAAAACTTTTCCGGATAATTTAAACCAGCTCAGTGGAAATATTATATAAAACTTCAAGCATTGTCCGGTTTGAATTACTTCCCATTCAGGATATTCATAATAAATAACCACGCACAAAGTTGAACCTTCTTAAAATGATAACTGTTACAAAATTATAAGAATATGTTACACCATTCACACATTCGATTTCAGCTATAATAAGAAGATTTTTTGGTTTCAAATATATTCCGGTGCCTAACAGGATAATTATAAAATCACCATATTCATACCTGCAGGGTAATCATCGAAGAATATGGTATCAATAATTTTTCTGTAGTGACTTTCATTAGCAACAAAATCGAAGTTATTTATGTCAATTACAAGGTATTTGTTTTCGGGATTCTGTTTAAAGAAGGTAAAATAGCTGTCCTGTATTTTCTGAAGGTAATCCGACGTAATGGATTTCTCATAGTTCCTCCCCCGCTTTTCAATATTCTGAAGAAGTCTGTCAGGTGTAAGATGAAGGTATACGAATATATCTGGTTTGGGAAGTGAACCGTAAATGATATAGAATATCTGCCGGTAAAGGTTATATTCGTCGCCGTCAAGTGTGGATGCTGCAAATACCAGCGATTTCATGAAATAATAATCGGCCACCGTGAAGGCTTTGAAAAGGTCCTGTGGAACCAGCTCTTCCTTCAGCTGCTTGTAGCGGCTTGCCAGGAATGACAATTCAAGAGGAAAAGAATACTTTTCAGGGTCATCGTAAAACTTTGGAAGAAAGGGATTGTCGGCAAAATGCTCAAGTATGAGGCGGGCATTGAACTGGTCGGCAATCTTGCAGGCCAGGGTTGTTTTCCCCGCTCCGATATTACCCTCAATTACTACATAGTTATACTTAATTTTCATTCCCATGCAAATTCCGGTTCGCTTATCAAAATTAAAAATTGAACGGCAAATTGCAATTAAAAAAGGCCGCTAAACGGCCTTTTTAATTTATTTATTCTGATCCTCAGGACCTTTATGTTCATGTTCCTGCTGTGGGGGACGCGGAAGAAGCACCTTTCTTGATAATCTCAGTTTCCCGGTTTTGGGATCTATATCGATCAGTTTCACTTCAATTTCATCACCTACCTTCAATACTTCTTCGACTGTCTTTAATTTCTTCCAGTCGATCTCCGATATATGAAGCAGCCCGTCTTTGTTTGGAAGTATCTCTACGAATGCTCCGAATTGAACTATAGTCTTTACTTTCCCTTTATAAACCTGTCCCACCTCAGGGATGGTGACGATTTTCTTTATCCAGTCAACTGCTGCGGTAATTACTTCTTTGTTCTCTCCGAAGACGTTTACGTCGCCACGGCCGTCAATCTCTTCAACAATGATTGTTGCACCGGTGGTACGCTGGATCTCCTGGATAACTTTCCCGCCAGGGCCGATAAGTGCACCGATCATATCCTTCGGAATTGAAAGCATTTCAATCCTCGGAGCATGAGGTTTAAGTTCAGGACGAGGTTCGGCGATTGTCTTTTCCATAATTCCAAGGATATGCAGTCTGCCCTTTTTTGCCTGATCGAGAGCTTTTGCAAGAACTTCAAATGATAAACCATCAACCTTTATATCCATTTGTGTTGCGGTTATGCCATCGCGTGTGCCGGTAACTTTGAAATCCATATCCCCTAAATGATCTTCGTCACCCAGAATATCCGAAAGAACAGCATATTTCTTTGTCTCTTTGTCAGTTATAAGGCCCATAGCAATACCGGAAACCGGTTTGCGGATTTTAATACCAGCGTCCATAAGAGCAAGAGTACCGGCGCATACAGTTGCCATTGAAGATGAACCATTCGATTCAAGAATGTCAGAAACAACCCTGATGGCGTAAGGATTCTCAGAATCGGGCGG
>PMIG01000300.1 GCA_003157055.1 Bacteroidales bacterium
CTTCAGGTAATCATTTATTGCCTGCCCTGAGAAATGATCAATCACATCTCCTTCTCCTCCTGGACCGGCCCTTTCGACCTGCTTGCCATGCCAACCCTCAAAGAGGGCGTACAACGTCCAGTTGCCTGCTGGAGCTGTCCAGTCAAGTGTCTTTTCGGGTGTCACCTTAGAGGTCAGATTTATTACTTTTCCTGAATCGGAATAAGCAAAAAGGCCATGAACCGGAAGCGATTTTTCAAACCTTATCTGGTCGAGGGCATAAAGCTGAAGGTCTTTGTTTTTTCCAACAGGCTCGATGAGGCTTGAGATCTCAGGCTTTTGTCCTTCAGCCCTTATTAGAGGTGCCTGGATGAACTCAATTTTTTCATTAAGCTTTTCTCCACCCTTGAGAGAATAGGTTTTATAATTGATATTCCTGCATGCATCGGCAGGGTCCACCCATTTTCCTCCAAACGGCCATCCCGATGAGTTGGCAAGGTCAATATCGATTCCGAGCCTTTCTCCCTCCTTCAGGGTATAAGTGAACATATCCATCCATTTGGGAGACAGGTAGTCGATGAATTTATCCTCTTCACCTTTAACTCCATAAATGACTGTCAGCTCAAGCCCGCCAAGACCTGCATCCTTGTACTTTTGCATTGCAGCTGTGAGGTCGGATTGGGAGACAATGCTGCCAGGCCACCACCAGCGTGTCCATGGCCTTGCATTGCGTGTAATCTCAGGCCAGGATAACTGTTGGGCGGATATTGCCTGCGAAAAGAAAAGAATCAGAATCAGAAGTTTTTTCATCGATTTATATATTTATTTTCTTTTAAACTGACCTGTCATCCGGTCCCTTTTCTTTCTGGTCGTTATGGCCTTATTCAAATGTCAGCTTGTTGTACCGATCGTCAGGGTTTCCATCTATCCGCGGAATCTTGTCTGCCGGGAACTGGAATATTTTAAAAGTGCTGTCAGCCTGTGAGAAATATCTCAATGATAATATTATTAGTCCCGGAATGATTAAAAGGGTTCGTGACAATCTCATGATTTATGATTGAATATGAAAAACAAATATATTATTTTCTTTGCAATGGTCAATTGGTATCGCACAATCAAAAAGTGTTTGTAATGTATAGAATATCAGCAAAATAATTATCATTAAACTTATTTAACATTTCAACTCAGGGTAATTGGATTCTTTTTGCAAATTTGCATCTGTTTATTACATAACCATAATGAAAAGAATATTCCTGCTCACAACAGTCATTTTTAGTTTTCTTAGCGCTTACTCACAGAAAACCGAGATAGTCTACCTGTCGGGTACCGATAAGGACCATACTGTACAATGGGATTTTTTCTGCACAAGCGGGCGCAACAGCGGAGTCTGGAGCAAGATTGCCGTTCCCTCAAACTGGGAGCTTCAGGGGTACGGAGCTTATCATTATGGCAAGACCGACATGATTGCAAATGAGAAAGGTCTCTATAAATATAATTTTACTGTTCCGGTAAAATGGGAGAAGAAAAAAGTTTTCATTGTATTCGAAGGCTCCATGACCGATACCGATGTTAAAATCAATGGCAAATCTGCCGGCCCCGTTCACCAGGGGGCGTTTTACAGGTTCAAATACGACATCTCTGAACTTCTTAATTTCAAGGGGAACAATACTCTTGAGGTGACCGTCAGCAAAGAATCAGCGAACGAGAGTGTCAACAGGGCCGAAAGGATTTCCGACTTCTGGGTCTTCGGCGGAATATTCCGTCCGGTTTACATGGAGGCAGTTCCGGTTCAGTTCATTGACCGTCTTGCAATAGATGCAAAGGCAGACGGCACTTTTAACATGGATGTTTTTACAGCAGGTGCCGGGAAGGCCGGGAATGTTATTGCCCAGGTTCAGACTACTGATGGAAAGCCTATTGGAAAACCCATATCCATGGCGGTCGATCCTTCAGGCAAAACGACTATTAAAGGTTCATTTTCAAACCCTTTGACATGGAACCCGGAATTTCCAAACATGTATCAGGTACTTGTTTCAATAAATGCTGGCAAAAAACAGGTTCATCAGCTGACTCAGAAATTCGGGTTCAGAACTGTCGAGCTGAAGGAAAGAGACGGAATTTATGTAAATGGTAAAAAGATAATGTTTAAGGGTGTCTGCAGGCATACATTCTGGCCCTCATCGGGAAGGACGAGCAGCAAGCATCTTGCTATTGATGATATCAAACTCATGAAGGATATGAACATGAACGCCGTAAGGATGAGCCACTATCCTCCCGACCAGTATTTCCTTGACATATGCGACTCAATGGGAATATTTGTCCTTGATGAGCTGGCGGGATGGCAGAAATTTTATGATACTCCAACTGCAAAACGTCTTGTTAAGGAGATGGTTGAGCGTGATGTAAATCATCCTTCAATTGTTTTATGGGATAATGGAAATGAAGGCGGATTCAATAAGGATGTCAGGGGCGATTATGCCCTATATGACCCTCAGAAAAGAACAGTTATCGAGCCCTGGTCAATAATAAACGGAACGAATACAAAGCATTATCCGGGATACAAATATGTTGAGAATGCCCTGAATAACGGGAAGGAAATATTCTTTCCAACTGAATTTCTTCATGGACTGTATGACGGAGGTCATGGAGCCGGCCTTGAAGACGAATGGAACCTGATGCTCTCCAAACCATTATCTGCAGGAGCCTTCTTCTGGGTCTTTGCCGATGAAGGTGTTGAACGGAAAGACAAAAATGATTCGATTGACACTGACGGGAATCATGCCCCTGACGGAATACTTGGTCCCTATCATGAGAAGGAGGGCAGTTTTTATACCATCAGGGAAATATGGTCGCCTGTTCAGTTCAAACCTGTCTCAATGAATGCAGATTTCAATGGGAAATTTGAAATTAAGAACTACTATTTATACACTAATCTCAGCAGTTGTAAATATTCATGGGATCTGGTAAAGTATGATAAATCTTTCCCGTCATTCCAGGAGATAAAAAAATCAGGAACGATCAGCTCTCCCGATATTGTACCAGGGGCAAGCGGTCAGCTTACTGCAGATCTGCCGGCAGACTGGAAAAGCTACGATGTTCTCTACCTGACTGCTGTTGACCAGTATGGAAAGCTGATAAATACATGGTCGTGGAACATTACTGATCCTGCAGACTTCATTTCAAGAAATATTCTTCCCGGGAACGATAAGGTTACTGCAGTTGAACACGATACCCTGCTGGTACTTTCGTCCGGCGGTAAAGAGGTTACATTCAGCAAAAAATCAGGATTGATAACAGGAATTAAAAGCAATAGTAAACTATTATCATTCAGCAATGGACCAAGGTTTACAGGCTTCACGGCACAATTCATTTCAATGAAAAACTACAGCAAAGGTGATAATTATGTTGTTGAGGAATTCTTCGGAAACGGATGTCATGCAAACTGGACAATGATGCCTGGTGGATGGATGAAGCTTGATTTCGACTACACACTGACTGGTACATTTGATTATGCCGGAATCACTTTCTCATATCCTGAAAACCTGGTAATAGGAGCAAAGCTGATGGCAAACGGACCATACCATGTATGGAAGAACAGGCTGAAGGGACCAGAGTTCGGTATCTTTGATAAGAAATACAATAATACCATTACCGGTGAAAGCTGGGATTATCCTGAGTTCAAGGGTTATTATTCAAACCTGTATGCAGTAGAACTCCAGACAAGTGAGGTGCCATTTACGGTCGTCTCTGCAACAAAAGACCTCTTCCTGCATCTCTATACTCCGGGAGAGGCTAGGTACTCAAAAACAGGCGTCAGCGGAGAATTGAACCCTCCTTTCCCTGATGGTAACATATCATTCCTTCATGCGATAAGCCCGATAGGTACGAAGTTCACAAAAGCTGATGCAGAAGGACCACAGAGTCAGAAGAATGTGTTTAATGGAGAGACTTTACGAGGTACCTTGTACTTCAGGTTTGGTGAGTAAGTGAGATATTGTTAATAAGTGTATTTTTACACTTTTAAAAATATTTTCTATTTATAAAGGAAATAGAGGAATAGCCAGGCAATAGTGACAACGCCGATAGCATCTACAAGCGATGCCCAGTTCTCTGGGAGAAATGACTCAACTCCTCCAAAGAAGAACTTTGTTGCAGACCTTAAGTTTATGATTCTTTCTGCCATATAAATGGTAATGGGGTTCATTCCGATAACAACAAAGAAGAAAGCCCATTTCCGGTAATTCCACACATCGATTATCAGGTAGAATAGAGAGAAAAGAATAAGGCTCAGTCCACCGACAAAGCATACAAATGAGCTGGTCCACAGATTCTTATTGATAGGAAAGAAGATATTCCAGACCTTCCCGATAACCATCAGGAGGATGGCAGCTATGACCATAAAGAGCACTCTCTTCAAAGGTTTATCCTTCAGGTAATCAGACAACAGGAATTCGCCGGTGAACATCCCAAGAAGAGCGGTTCCGATAGCGGGGATAGTGCTTAGCAATCCTTCAGGATCGTGATCTCCGAGATATAGCTTGCCAGGCATCAGCAGCCTGTCGATGTAGCTTGTAAGATTACCCTCTCTCGAGTAGATATCTGCCGCGCCAAAGTGGTGAGCCGGGAAGATAAGGAGCAGAAGCCAGTACCCGATAAGAAGTGCACATAACCAGATTATTCTTGTATTTCTTTTTGTATTCATAAAAATAAGCGCACCAAACATCCAGGCAAGACCAATCCTGCCAAGCACACTTCCGTAACGAAGCTCTCCCAGCCGTAAGTTCACTGCATTATTATATAGTATCCCAAGAAGCACCAGTATCAGTCCCCGGAATATGACATGCTTATATATCGATGCTCTGCTACCGTTCTTTTCAATTCTTTTTGCAAGTGAAAAGGGGAATGAGATTCCGGCAATAAAAAGGAAGAGAGGGAAGATCATATCGTAAAAATGGAATCCGTGCCATGGCACATGATCGAGCTGCCCTGTCCACCACTGAAGAAAAGGCCAGCCAGTAATAGTCGCGAGTGAAATGAAGATGCCTTCACCACCCATTATCCAGAACATATCGAAACCGCGAAGGGCATCAAGCGAGTAAAGCCTTTTTGAAGGAGATTTTGTTTCGTTTTCCATATTAAGCTTATCTTGATAAATATCGGGTAAAATATCAAATATTTATCAGACTATGAAAGAAGCAGATAAGTTTTTTGCGAACTGCATCCTTTTCAGGCGAGAACCATGGACTCAGATGTAATGCAGAGCAGATGCGATACCTGCCTTATTCTGGGATATTGAAGAGTTGTTTTTACAGTTTGTGTTTTTATTCTGATTTACCAAACTTAAATTTTATTTGTATCTTCATCCTGGCAGCGTATTTTCCAGAAAATGTACTATGAATAAGTCATTCATATTAATCTTAAAGAGCTATAACCGAAATAAAACAGCATCCTTTGGTTTAGTGGTTACTTTTCTGTTTATCATAAATTACTCTGCATATACGCAGGTGCTTCGCGATACATTGTGGGTACGGCAGACAAAAGAGTGTATGGGACATATTTATAACTATCAGTTCAGTGAGGCTGAAGAAATATGCAACCAGATCGGGGCCGCCTTTCCTGATTCTCCGGTTCCTCCATTGATCAGTGGAATGATAATTTACTGGAAGAATTTCCCTCTCCTGCCATCATCCCCGGAGCGCGATTCATATGAGAGTGAACTGAAGCTGAGCATTTCAATTTCCGAAAAAAACAGTCCCAAACCCGATGATGAGGCAGAGTACCTGCTGGCCGATTTATGTGCAAGGGGTTTGCTGCTGGTTTTTTATTCCGATAACGACCTGAGCAGTGAAGTCATTCCTATGGCTGCAGGAACTTATCATTTACTGAGGGAATCATTCGACTATATATCAGTATATCCTGATTTCCGCTTTTTCACAGGCCTCTATAATTATTACAGGGAGAAGTACCCTGCGATGCACCCTGTATACAAGGCTTTTGCCTTACTTTTTCCACCCGGAGATGCAAACAAGGGACTTGCAGAGCTTCAGAAAGCATCCAATGAGGGTATTGTTCTTGATGCTGAGGCAGGCTCCATCCTGTCATGGATCTATTCCGGATATGAGTATGATTATGAAAAATCCCTGACATATAGCAGGCTGCTTTATGAAAAATATCCCGGCAATTCCAGTTATCTGGCAAATTATATTAAATTTCTGCTGTTTGTAAAACAATATGATGAGGCTGAAAAACTTATCTTATCGACCGGGAGAAGGATGAATAATGCATTCTTCAGGGCACAGGTTATAGTTTTTAACGGAATCCTGAAGGAAAAAAAGTACAGGGACATGTCGGCAGCTTCAGAGTACTACAGGGAAGGACTAAATGCTCTGGTTCCATTCAGTGATTTCGGGAATGAATATTCTGCCTACGCCTGCTATGGACTGAGCCGCGTTTTTGCGGCAGATAAAACAGGAGACCTGAAAAGAAAATTCCGCAAGGAGGCTAACCGTCTTGCAGAATTCAGGCATATGAACTTTGAAAAATGAATTCAGTGCAATTAATTAGCCCTCCTTTAGTTGGGATGAGGGTTAAATACATTAATAATTAGTACATTAACTTATAGAACTATGGCAACCCGGAGAGAATTTGTTCAGAAAACGGCACTTGGCGCAGCAGGACTGACGCTGGGCGCAAAAGGAATGGCAACAGCTTTCAATGCAAGGAGTTATTCAAAGATTCCTGGTGCAAACGACAGAATCAGGGTAGGAATAGTAGGTTATTCTGATCGTTTCAGGGGAGCTTTATCTCCGGCTTTCCTCAGTCTGGCCAGGGAATTGAATTTTGAATTTACAGCCGTTTCCGACTTATGGAGTCTGAGACGTGAAGCAGCAGCGAAGTTTTATAAAGATAAAGGTTCAAACCTGAGGCTGGCACGCAATAATGATGAACTCTGGGAAGGCAAGGATACCGATGCAGTATTTGTCAGCACTCCTGATTTTTCACATGCTCTCATTGCTGCTGATGCTGTAAAAGCAGGACGTGATGTTTATTGTGAAAAACCTTTTGCAGAGACAATGGCTGATGCACGTTATACACGGAAGGCAGTTGAAGAATCCGGAAAAATTGTTCAGATTGGTTCACAGCGCCGCAGTGCTCCAAACTATATTGCAGCCAATGAATACCTGAGATCCGGGAAATTCGGAAAGATAGTCATGGTCGAAATGTCATGGAATGTCAATCAGCCTGGCAGATGGAGAAGACCTGATGTTGTTCCTACCCTGAAAGAAGCAGATACTGATTGGAAGAGATATCAGCTTAACCGTCCATTAGTTGCATTTGATCCGAGGAAATACCTTGAATTCAGACTATTCTGGCCATATTCATCAGGTATTCCCGGACAATGGATGGCTCATCAGATCGATACTGTCCACTGGTTTACTGATCTCTCTCATCCTAATAGCGTTGCAGCCAACGGAGGCATTTATCTCTGGAAGGATGGAAGATCGAATTATGACACTATGACGGCAGTTATGGATTATGGTGATCCAAAAAATCCCGATCTTAACTTCCAGGTCGTTTACACATCAAGATTCACAAACTCTGCTGGTGGTACCAAGGAGCTCTACTATTCAAACGGTGGTATGCTCAACCTCGATACGAATAAAATTACTCCTGATGGTGGACTTACAGCTGAAGATGCAAAGCCAATGAATATGAAGGCTAATTTCATTGAGCCTTTTGAACTTCCGTCAATGAAAATTGAAACTGGTGCAAATACCGGTGGCGACCCAATGACGACTGCCCATGTAAGAAACTGGATGGAATGCGTCCGCAACCGCACTAAACCTCATGCTGATATAGTGGCAGGCTATAATCACTCAATTGCTACTATTATGTGTACTGCAGCATTGAGAACAGGCGAAAAGGCCTCGTTTGATGAAAAAAACCAGGAGGTTCTGGCAGGAGGTAAAGTATTCCAGTATTAAAATTGATTCTATTTAATAATATGAAAAAAGCAATATTGTCCATTGCAATTTCAGCATTGATCCTTCTGGCTGGCTCAACCATGAATGCACAATCGTCAGAAATCCAACTTGTCAGGGATGATGAAAAGCATAAGGTCGATGTAATTGTTGATGGGAAATTATTTACATCATACCAGTATCCGGACAATATAGAAAAACCTTTTCTCTACCCTGTATATGCTCCGAACGGATCAGTAATAACCAGAGGATTTCCTATTGAACCAAGAAAAGGAGAACGGATTGACCATCCTCATCATATAGGCATATGGTTCAATTATGGGAATGTAAACGGCCTCGATTTCTGGAACAATTCATCAGCAATTCCTGCAAACCGGAAAGATGAATATGGACATATTGTTGTAAAGAACATTAAACATGCAAAAAGCGGAAAGAAAGCTATTCTGGAGATTGTCTCGAACTGGGACGATAACAAGGGGAACGCCCTTCTTATGGAGGATACAAAGTACATTTTTACGGCAAGTAAAGATTCCCGTACTATAGACCACATCTCCACTCTGACTGCAATAAATGGTCCTGTTACCTTTAATGACAACAAAGAAGGGATGTTTGCAATCAGAGTCGACCGGGCTTTTGAAATGCCATCGAATGAATCCCTTATTTTTACGGACGACAAGGGTAATCCCACAACTGTCAAGGCAACGGATAGTACCGGAGTTACCGGAATGTATACCTCCAGCAACGGAATGAAGGGCGATAAGGTCTGGGGAACAAGGAACGAGTGGGTAATCCTTTCAGGAACAAAAGACAATGTTCCAATCTCTTTTGCAATATTTGACAATCCGAAGAACACCGGTTTCCCTGCATATTCGCATGCCAGGGGCTATGGATTATTCTCGGTGAATAATCTTGGGCAGAATTCATACGACCCGAAACAGGAAAAGGTGACATACCCACTTCAGGAAGGCCAGTCAATGACACTCAGGCATAGATTTTATGTCCAGTCCGGATCAGAACTGACACCTGAAGGAGCTGCGAAGATATTCCGGGAGTTCTCGAAATTATATCAATAAATGTACTCACTGCGGTCCCCCTCTTTGCATAAGCAGAGGGGGGACCGGGGATTGAGTACAGGTAATTAATCAGGGAAATCTACTTTCGAAAGTGACTCCTTGAGTTCAGAATCTGTGAGCTCGTGATCCGGAAGGTTGTTCTCGAAATACTTCTCATAAGCAGAAATGTCGAAATGACCATGACCACTAAGGTTAAAGAGTATTGTCCTTGTGACTCCTTCAATATCTGCTTTTCTGGCCTCGTCAAGTGCACCGGCAATGGCATAATTTGATTCCGGAGCGGGAAGGATGCCTTCACTTCTAGCAAAAAGCACGCCTGCTTCAAAACATTCCCTCTGCATTTTTGCCTTAGCCTCAACGAACCCGTCTTTGAGAAGCTGGCTTACAAGCACTCCTGCGCCATGATAGCGTAAGCCGCCAGCATGTATCTTATCGGGCATAAAATTATGGCCCAGAGTGTACATGGGAAGGAGAGGTGTCATCCCTGCAGAATCGCCGAAATCGTACATGAATTTACCTTTTGTAAGTTTCGGGCATGATGAAGGTTCGACAGCCAGGAACCTGGTTTTTTTGCCTTTTGTGATGTTTTCACGGATAAAGGGAAAAGCAATTCCGGAGAAGTTTGAACCGCCGCCGAAACAGCCGATCACAACATCAGGATAATCACCGGCTTTTTCCATCTGAAGCAATGCTTCCTGTCCTATGATGGTTTGGTGGAGGATTACATGGTTCAGAACACTGCCGAGGGAATATTTAGTATACGGATCCTGAGAAGCTATTTCCATAGCCTCAGAGATTGCTATCCCCAGGCTTCCGGGTGAATTCGGGTCCTGTTCAAGGATTTTTCTGCCGGCTGCTGTCATGGTGCTGGGTGAGGGGATAACTTTGGCATTGTACGTGTTCATTAAAAGCTTGCGTCCAGGCTTCTGGTTATAGCTGACCTTCACCATGAAGACCAGCAGCTCCAGTCCGAAGTGATGGCAGGCAAAGCTCATTGCACTTCCCCATTGGCCGGCACCGGTTTCTGTAGTGATCCTTTTGATACCCTCCTTTTTATTGTAATATGCCTGGGCAATCGCAGTATTGGCTTTATGTGAACCTGAGTAGTTTCCACCTTCATATTTATAGTAAATCTTGCTTTTTGTGCCCAATGCTTTTTCAAGGTTTACTGCTCTGAAGAGTGGAGATGGGCGATAGGTCAGGTAAAGGTCAACGACCTCTTCCGGTATATCTATGAACCGTTCAGTTGATACTTCCTGCTTAATAAGCTCCATAGGAAATACTGCTGCAAGCGCTTCAGGACCTATCGGCTGCCGTGTTAAAGGATGAAGAGGAGGCAGCGGTTTATTTGGCATATCGGCCACAATATTATACCATTGCCTTGGCATCTCTTTTTCGGTTAAAAGAATTCTGCTTGACTTTTTCATAATTTTAATTATTAAATATTTGATTGAATTTTTTAAAATAAAAAAGCACGCTGTGAACAGCGT
>PMIG01000115.1 GCA_003157055.1 Bacteroidales bacterium
CCCTTACAAGAAGGAGATGAGCGCCAATTGCCCTTGCAGCTTCTTCAGCCAGGTTGGCCACCTGGAGCGAATGCTGAAATGAACCGGGAGCCTCCTCAGCAAATTTTCTCAATAATGGCTGATTTGTATCCGACAACTCGAGCAATGATGTTTCAGATATCATGAGAAACCTCTGCTCAAAAACAATTATAAGCGGATAGCTCAGCAAAACAAATATGCCATTCCCACAAAACATTATCAGATCAGATAAAAGAAACTTATGAAGGTTACCGTCATGCATGAGGCATATTCCAAGATAAAGTCCTGATAATGTAATAATTACTAAAGCAGATGTAAAGAACAGTCTTGTACGCTTGTAAATATTAGTCAGTGTAAAAATTGCAACCATTCCTGAAATAAAGCTCATAAGGATGAATTCAAGCGGCTGTAAAATTATAAAGCTTGTAAGCATTATAGTAATGAGCAGAATGAACAGAGCGAGACGGGAATCATAGAATGTCCTGATAATAACTGGGATAATGGCAAACGGAACAAGAAAAATAAAATCCCTGCCATATTTCCCGGTTATGATTTTCGATATCAGGATAAATAAAAAAATGATCAGCAGAATGAATAATATCTTACGGGAGACATTCAGTATCTCATGGCGGAACTGTGTCAGAAACAGGAATAGTATCAGGTAACAAAAACCCACAACTATCAGCGTACCTGAAGTTTCAAGCCATATTACTTTTGCGCCATGCTGTATAATGGCATCAACTCCGATAATACTTGTCGAAAAAAGTACAAAGTTAATGATCTTCTTTTTCAGGGATAAGAATCTCTTAGTGCCCTTAATAATCTCTGACATCGCCGAAATATTAATGCGATATCAAAAATAAAGGAATTTTCTGTAAGAGAGGTTTGACACCTTTGGAACGGTTTAAAACTTTTGATTAATTTTGAAGTGCAACAATAAGGCAAGATGGAAAAATATATATGTGAAAATGTGTTTGTACCCCTGAGATCAGGACCCTCACACAGATCGGAGATGCTGAGCCAGGTTCTATTCGGGGAAAAATATATCATTATTGACCAGTCAGGTCATTGGATAAAAGTTGAAACTGATTTTGATAATTACCATGGCTGGATCGATTTAGATCATGTTCAGCATTCAGTTGTCACGGGCGATAACTGTGGACATGTGCTTAATAAAAACCTCCTTTGCTACAAAAGCGACAAGACAAAACTTATTCTTGAACCCGGATGTGAAATTTATTCTCCTGATTTTGAAGATAAGACATTTTTTGCCGGAAATAATAGTTTTACTGTGGGCAAGGAATTCAACAACAGCTTTATTACTACCAGCGATTCGCTCCCTGATACCGCGATGAAATTTATTAACAGTCCCTACATATGGGGCGGACGTATTCCTTCAGGTATAGATTGCTCAGGGCTGACACAACTTGTGTTCAAGATCCACGGAATTAAAATCAGGCGAAACAGCTGGCAGCAGGCAGAATCCGGGACAGAGGTCAGCTTCATAGATGAGACTAAGCCGGGTGATCTGGTTTTCTTTGATGATGATCGCGGGTGTATATCGCATGTTGGAATGATATTGTCACGGGGACTGGTCATTCATGCATCCGGAAGGGTAAGAATCGATTCAATTGACCACCAGGGAATATTCAGGCAGGAAACAGGCAAATATACCCATCATCTAAGGATGATAAAACGATTAATTCCGTGATTGCCTGATAATTTCAACTTCTACCATTTTAAGGATCGCTTCCTCTTCCATGCTTGCCTTTGCTTCAATGTCAAGGCCCCTGCTGATAATATCTTCGGCAAACTTTCTGTTATCAAGGCCAGTTGCATTTATTTTAACATTCAGGAATGCACCCCTGATGCACGACCGGATGGCAAGTGCTCCTACCCCGGCATCAGTCACAGAGTTTGGGTTTCCCTTTTCAACCATCTCCCTTATAAGTGAAAATCCTGAAAACGCTGTTTCCATTACTTTCATCGGAATCAAAATTGCATCCATTGTGGCTTCCTGAACAGCTTTCTTTCTCAGCTTTTTATCCTCCTCGGTTTTTTTTGGTAGTCCGAATGCCTCCATGATCCTGTTAAAGGCTTCTGTATCTTCGTCCACAAGCTCAAGAAGCCTGTTCTGGACATCCTTGCCTCTGACAGCAAGATCAGAAAACTCCTTCCATCTGGTGTCCCACCCTTTTTTATGTGACGATAAATTGGCTACCATGGTACCAAGGGCGACTCCAAGTGCTCCCATATATGCCGACACTGACCCCCCACCGGGAGCCGGGGATTCAGAAGCAGTCTCGTCCATAAACGATCTGAGACTCATGTCGATCAGTTTTCTTTTGCCTTTTCCAGCCATAACAAATTCAATTATTTTTTCTTCGGGAACGAAAGGGTGAATATCATTTAGTCCCATCGATTTAATTGCAATCCTGATAAGCTCGGAATCCGACACTCCGGAAGATCTCTGCTGCTTAGCCAGGAAGTACTTTCCGGCATCTATAATTGCCTTAAGAGGAATAAGTCCGACCAACTCCGAACCGGTAACTCTGACACCATGGGCATCCGCTTTAAAGCAAACCTCGTCGAATGCTATATGAACCGGTGTAACAGAAATATTGGTCAGGTTCATTGATATCTGCGCGATTCCATATTCTTCTATATACCAGCCTATTGCCTTAACGCTTTTAAGTGTACCCGGTACACTTATTTCCTTGCCTTCATTATTTTTAACTATCCTGCCCTTTTCCCTGATATCAAAAGCAATTGCATTTGCCCGCCGGGTTGAAGTAGTATTCAGATTTATGTTGAAGGCGACCAGGAAATCGCGGGCTCCAACCGCCGTAGCCCCTGAAAATTTATTGAAAACAGCCGGACCAAAATCAGGCTTCCATGCGGGATCCTCAATTTTCTTCCTGAGTCCTTCATATTCCCCTGCCCTGCAGCTCGCAAGGTTTCTTCGCTTCTCCTCAGAGGCAGCATTTTCGTAGCAATACACAGGAATTTTCAGTTCATTGCCAATCCGCTCAGCCACTTTTCTGGCATATTTAACCGTCTCTTCCATTGTAATTCCCGACACAGGAATAAATGGGCACACATCGGTGGCACCCATTCGCGGATGGGCACCATGATGCTTTGACATGTCAATGATTTCAGATGCTTTTTTCACAGCCCTGAAAGCTGCCTCGGAAACAGCCTCGGGGTTACCGACGAAAGTAACGACAGTCCTGTTAGTATCTTTGCCGGGATCAACATCAAGCAGCTTTACTCCATCCACCGACTCAATAGCATCTGTAATCTGCTTAATTACAGACATATCCCTTCCTTCACTGAAATTCGGGACGCACTCTATTATTCTCTTCTCCATTATAAAAAAGATTCTGGAATTTTAATCTTTTAACCACAAAGGACACGAAGGAAATCCTTTATGCTCTTCGTGTGAACTTCGTGTCCTTTGTGGTTACATATTTCATTTAATAACTTCTCCTTTAAGAATGACCGTTTCGATCATGTTGCTGCCAAAAGCATAAGGCAGGAACTCATATGATGGCATCTCCTTTGTTATAAACACATTAGCTATTTTGCCACGGGCAATTGATCCATGGGTTTCAGATAATCCCATTGCATAAGCAGAATTTATTGTAGCTGCATTTATTACTTCCTCTGGCAGCATCTTCAGCTTAATGCATCCCAAAGACATTACAAGTTTCATATTGCCTGAAGGTGATGATCCTGGATTATAATCGGATGCAAGTGCCAGCGGCAGGCCTGCATCGATCATTTTTCTTGCAGGAGCGTCAGGCAGACCGAGGAATAATGCCGAACCTGGCAGAAGTGTCGGCATAGTTTCTGAACTTTTAAGCGCTTCAATCTCGTCATCTCCCGATCGTTCAAGATGGTCAACGGACAGAGCATTGTATTTAACCGCTACCTGTACACCTCCTGAAAAGGCAAGCTCGTTAGCATGTATCTTGGCCGTTAATCCGTATTTAATGCCTGCCATAAGAATCCTTTCCGTATCTTCTGCAGTGAAAAAGCCTTCATCACAAAAAACATCAATATAATCAGCAAGCTGCTCAGATGCTACAACAGGTATCATTTCATTTATAACGAGGTTGACATATTCATGTTTTCTTCCGCTGTATTCATGCGGGACTGCATGGGCACCCAGAAAAGTAGCTTTCACTTCAAGGGGGGCATTCTCTCTTATTCTCCGTATAACTCTGAGCATTTTCAGCTCCGATTCGGGAGAGAGCCCATAACCGCTTTTTATTTCAACTGCGCCGGTGCCCTGACTGATAATCTCATTTATACGGACCATTGATTGATTGAATAATTCATCTTCAGATGTCTCGTTCAGCTTCATAGCAGAATTCAAAATCCCGCCGCCTCGCCTGGCAATCTCTTCATAAGAAAGCCCCCTGATCTTATCGGTAAATTCACCTTCGCGGCTTCCTGCATAAACGAGATGAGTATGTGAGTCGCAGAAAGAGGGAAAAACAAATTTGCCCGAGGCATCAATTACAATATCTCTTAATAAATCTATCTTCCCCGGATTACTGTCAAGAAACCTCATTGGCCCGAAATCAGAGATAAGATCTCTTTCTAAATATAAATAAGCATCTGAAACAGTGTCTATTAAAGACATCTCTTTCCCGCATACTCTCAGCTTCGGATCATCTTCAACCTGAACCAGCCCTTTAATGTTCTTTATAAGAAGGCCCATGTAAGTATTTAGTCTTAAAAATAATAGCCGAAGGTAGCAATTATTAAAAAAAGAGGCCATTATTTCACTTTTTCTTTATCTTTAACATTGTCAACCAAAACTATACCTATGAAAAAGATCTTTTCAGTAATTCTTATGGCTTTAGTGGCACTTTCCGTATCGGGACAGGAGAAGAAGGTGAAAACCGGATGGAAATTCGGTGGAGCCCTGCCTGCAACCACTTACGATTCCAACCTTGGTTTTCAGTATGGAGCCCTGGTAGAATTTTACAATTATGGCGATGGAAGCACATATCCCGATTATCTTGATCACACCTACACAGAAGTTTCGCATTACACAAAAGGAAGCGGGATTTTCAGGATGATGTATGAGTCAAATCACCTTATTCATGGTGTGCATATGACAAGTGACCTGAGTTACCTTCCTGACATGGCAACTGATTTTTATGGTTTCAATGGATATGAATCAGTTTATAATTCAGACTGGATGAAATATGACAAGTCGATGGGGCCTGTCGCTCCTTACAAAAGTGCAATGTTCTATCGCTTTCAGAGGAATGAGTTTAGATTCAAAAACGATTTCCAGGGAAAATTATCAGGAGATCATATTAAATGGAGTGCCGGTTTTGCGATACAGAATTTTATGATCGATACGGTCAATATTCCCAAGCTCAATAAGGGAAAGAAGGATAAAATGCCTTATAATGCCGATTTACCAGGGTTATTTGATATGTACAAGGCACTTGGGCTCATCACTCCCAACGAAGCAGACGGAGGCTGGGTTAATATAATAAAGGCTGGTATTGCCTGGGATAGCCGTGACAACAGACCAAACCCCATGAAAGGTATCTGGACAGAAATGGGTATTGAGATAGCTCCGAAATTTCTGGGAAACGATTGGGGATTCTCGAGGTTTTATATTACCCACCGCCAATACTTTACACTTGTTCCAAAGAACCTTGCACTGGTTTACAGGCTGGGTTATCAAACTACTATTTCCGGTAATGTTCCATTCTTTTACCAGTCTCAGTTTATTACCTCAATGCTTACTGGAGCCACTAGCGAAGGACTAGGAGGATCCAGCACGCTAAGGGGCGTTCTCAGGAACAGGGTTATTGGCAACGGGTTCTTTATGGGAAACGTTGAGCTTCGCTGGAAACCGGTTTACTTTAAATTTCTGAAGCAGGATTGTTATCTTGGGCTAAATACCTTTTATGATTTCGGGATAGTGACAAAAGACATTACTTTTCCTTCCAACCTAAATACAACGTTCAGCGCTTTATATCCTACAGAAAATTATTCTGATTATTTCGTCGGAGGCAAAGACAAACTGCATCAGGATGCTGGTATCAGTATTATGCCTGTGATGAATCAGAACTTCGTAATTGCCATAGATATCGGAAAGGCATTCAACGCGCAGGATGGGAATATCGGGTTCTCTATTGGGTTGAATTATTTGTTCTAGGATTTACATATTTACCTATACTAGCTCCCTTTTTTCCCCCTCTCTACTTCCTAAAGAGGGGGAAAGTTTTTATTTAATATTAAGTTATTTCTAAAATCCCTTCAGAAAATAGGCAAGGGCAATTCCAAAATAATTACCTAATATATAGCCTATTATACCTCCGGTAATACCTGTGATTATCAGGTCCTTGTTTTTCAATGCTTTTGCCACCAAGGGAACAAATGGTGGTGAAAATATGTATGCTGCCGATGTTACAAGGAAATTATCAGCATCCACGCGGAATATTTTTGCAAGGATAAGATGCAGAATCAATGATCCAAAATAGCACCACGAGATAAAAAGTATCAGATTGACCATCCCTATGCCGACCATTGTCTTAAGGTCAGCCATTGAAGCTACTGTCAGTGAAAAAACAAGTATCAGGTACATTCCAAGCTGAAATGTCTTTTTGATCCTGTTTATAGGTTTTATAAGTGATGCAAGAATTCCAAGTGTAGTAATGGTAAGTATGACAACTAACATCTGTGGAAGCTTTGGAAGAGCCATGCTTAAACCTCCGGCAATAGCAAAAATCAATACCGATAACCCAAGGGCTTTAAGAAGCGGCACCAAGGTCTCTTTTTTCAGAACTCCGGCAAAATCCTCCATGTCTACAGTTTCCTTTGCAATTTCAACAGCCTCTGTTGAAAGTTCCCTTTCCTCAGTATATTTTGGAAGTATAAACCTGAAGATGCGCGGAGCTACTGTAATATAGAACAGCACAAGAAATGCCCCGACAACCATATCATAGGTGCTGACAATGACAAACAAATTCGGATCGACATTAAGTGCCATTTTTATAGCAACGAAATTCGGTGTTCCTCCTGTATAAATTCCTTCAAACATTCCAGCCAGCTTCCAGCTTTCCGGAATAGAATCCTTCCAAATAAAGAAACCGATAGTTACCATCACAATTCCGGCAATCAGGGCAAGGCCTACTGAGATAAATCCTTTCTTGGCATATTTGAGCCATCGTTTGATATTAAGAGAAAATAGCAAAAGAGGGAAAGCAAGCGGTACTACAAGTGTCGGAATAATATCCTGTACCCTTGCAATCTGGTTAACCCAGATATCTTCCGGAACAACCTTGCCGTCTGAGATCAGGGTCTCAATCTCAGTCTGTGAAAGAGGTCCGCGCCCCACCACTGCAAGCTTATATCCGTCACTACCTTTTGGGAATATGCCGGTGCTCCCGATCAGGAGTCCGAATGCATATGCAATTACGATAGAGCCCAGCTTCTCAAGAAATGTCCATTTTTTGCACAGATAAATTATCAGGACAGGAAAAGTCAAATAGAAGATAACGAGGAGTATCAACTTAATCATAAGATTGGTTTTAAGTTGATCAAATATAAAAAAAGCGACTTACCTGATTGCAAATGGCTTGAAAAATAGGTATTTGTACTTATTTATTTATCGTCACAATCACACCCATCAAAGCTTTTTTTATACTGTTCGATGGCCTTGAGGCTCATACCCATGCTTGAAAATCCTCCGTCGTGGTAAAGGTTCTGCATAGTAACTTTTCGCGTAAGGTCCGAAAAGAGTGCTACACAATAATCGGCACACTCCTCGGCTGTTGCATTGCCGAGCGGTGACATTCTTTCAGAGAAGTCAATAAGAGATTCAAAACCGTGAATTCCGCTTCCGGCTGTAGTGGGGGTCGGTGACTGGGATATTGTATTGATCCGGACTTTCCTGTCGCGGCCATAAATATATCCGAAGCTGCGTGCTATTGATTCAAGGAGAGCCTTGGCATCACCCATATCGTTATATCCTGAAAGGGTTCTTTGAGCTGCCACGTACGACAAAGCCACAACAGAGCCCCATTCCCTTATTGAATCAAGCTTGTATGCTGTCTGAAGTATCCTGTGGAAACTAAGCGCTGATATATCGAAGGTCTTAAGCATATTCTCATAGCTTGTCTGCTCATAGGGAATATCTTTTCTAACGTTGGGTGACATTCCTATAGAATGAAGAATGAAATCGAACTGACCGCCGAATACTTTCATGCTTTCTGTTAGTAATGCATCAATATCTTCCATCTTTGTAGCATCGGCAGTGATGATCTTGCTTCCGGTGATCTCAGCCAACTCATTTATTGACCCCATCCTAACTGCAACAGGAGAATTTGTCAGAACAAGCAGTGCTCCTTGCTGCCAGGATTTCAAAGCTACCTGCCAGGCAATCGATTTTTCATTCAGGGCACCGAAAATAATTCCTTTTTTCCCTTTTAATAATGAGCCTTCCATTTTTAATATCTTTTATTTTTACCTCTTTCCAGCCTTCCCCAACAGGAGAAGGAGGTGGTTCTTCATTTCCCCCCGGGGAAAAAATAAATGGAGTATTTATTTCCCAGCGGCCTTCAGAAGCTCCTTCGCATTACGGATCGCTGTTTCAGTTATTTCACTGCCACTTAAAAGCTTTGCGACCTCGTTTACCCTCTCTTCATGAGTTAACAATTTAACCCGTGTAATTGTTGAATCGCCTGAATCATCCTTATAGACATAGTAGTGTTTCGTCCCCCTGGAGGCTACCTGCGGGAGATGTGTAATATTCACCACCTGCATGTATTTTCCCATTCCTGCAAGGATCTGTCCGACCTTATCAGCCACTTCACCCGACACGCCCGAATCGATCTCATCAAAAATAATTGTCGGCAGGTTGTTGTTTTTTGTAAGCAGCGACTTAAGGCTGAGCATCACTCTCGATAATTCACCTCCGGATGCAATCTTAGCAAGGTTTTCTGGTTCAACCTGTTTGTTTGCAGAAAAGAGAAAGTCAGCATGATCAGTGCCTGTGGCAGTAAAATCATGGAGCTTTGTCAAAGAAACGCGGAATCTCGCATTGGGCATTCCGAGCTGCTTCAGCAGATCAGTAATTTTCTTTTCAACATCGTCAAGAATGTTATTCCTTCTTATTGAAATTCCGTCAGAAAGGCTTTTAAGTGCTGATGTCTCTTTCTTCAGCGCAGATTCAACCTCAACCATCCGTTCATCGCTTGTTTCGATTGATTTTACCTGCTTCCGAATTTCTTCCCTTTTTACAATCAGTTCGTCAAGTCCCTTCACGCGATGCTTCTGGATCAATGAGTAAAGAGAATCGAGCCTGTCATTTACCAGGGCAAGACGATTCGGATCGGCATCGATTGTGGCCATCATCTTTTCAATTTCACCAGCCAGATCATTAAGCTCAATAAACGAAGACTCGCTTCTGCGAAGGATCTCATCACCGTTTGGGAGGAATTCTGATATTTTTAAAAGAGCTGATTTCGCTTCACGTAATAACAACAGGACTGATGCACTATCTGAAGAAAGAAGGTTTGAAGCATTGCTCAGTCCGAGTTTGATTTCCCCGGCATGGCTAAGCAGTTCCTGTTCCTTCTCAAGCTCCTCCTGTTCACCTTCCCTGAGCTTAGCTTCCTCGAGCTGAGTAAGCTGGAACTGGAAATATTCAAGATCTGCCTTGTTCCGGTCAGCCTTTTCCTTTAACTCACTAAACTCCCCCGACAGAGACCGGTAATTATTATAAACAAACTTGTATTCATCTATCAGCTTTGAGGTGCCTGCAAAAGAATCAATGACATTCAGTTGGAAGGAATTATCATGAAGCATCAGAGTCTGGTGCTGGGAATGGATATCAATAAGGTGGTCTCCCAGCTCCCTGAGAAGGTTTATGGTAACAGGTGTGTCATTTATAAAGGCTCTCGATTTGCCTGCAGGGTTTATTTCCCTCCTCATGATGGTAACGGGCTCGTAGTCGAGTTCATTAGCTGTAAAGAAATCAGAGAGGTCATATTCGCCGATCCTGAATGTTCCCTCCACTACGCATTTTTCATTCTTCTCCAGCAGCACTGACGAATCGGCTCTGCTTCCAAGGATCAGTGAAAGGGCGCCGAGGAGAATAGATTTTCCTGCGCCAGTCTCACCTGTAATAATTGTCAGTCCGTCCTCAAGTTCAACGTCCAGATCCTTAATAAGTGCATAATTTTGAACATAAAGTTTTACCAGCATAAACTGAAATTAGGTCAATTTGCCGAAATGATCTTTTCGTACGTTGTCTTTTTCGAAGGATCTATTTCGGTAAGTATCTGTACAACCCTGCTTTTTTCTTCAGGAAATGATTCTGTGAAAATATTAACAATTTCATCAGACTTGGCATCCATAATAATCTCAACAATATACATGAACGGGTCGGGTTTTTTCCTGTAAACATCCTGGATAAGCTTCAGGCTTTCCACGATACTGATCCTGGCCTCAGATATTTTTGATTCCATCTTATCGAGCCCGTTAATATAGTATTCATAAAGAAATTGTCTGACTCCTTCATATTCCTTATCGAGTGCGTTTTTGACCAGCCAGTACCTGTTCCTGTTCCTTGATCCGTCGTAAGGCTTCCATCCGGGTTCGGGTGCATTCTGGGCATTTGAGACTATCTTCTCAGCCATCTGAAAATACTCTGTTCCTCCTTCAGGGGAAAATGTGTCGGCATCAAAGCCAAGAATCATATAAGTATAATAGGCAAGAACAGACACAAGGCTCGATCGGTATGTGGTAGGATCAAATTCAAGGGGTTGAAATTCAACATAACTGAATCTGAAGCTGTTATCAATGAAATTTAATACCGTTGAGTTATAGGTAGTATTATAAACGGGTCTTTTAAGCTGTATCGTAATGGTTCCCGAGAATTCATCTGCCGATAACTGGTCTGTAAGATTAATTAGAATAGAACATTCTACCCTTTCAGCATAAGTGAATACATGGTTAGTCCAGACCGTATTATTCATGAACTCATAAATGTCTTTCTGCATGTTATCAAAGACTTCACGGTTCGATCCCTGTATCTTCTGGGACGAGATCTGAACATTGCAGTATAGCTCCTGTGAAAATGCAACTCCAGGGATCAGCAAAAGGACTGACAGCGCAATATTTTTAAGGAGGTTGACTTTTACCATCCGTATAAATTATTTGATCATTGAAATAATTTTGTCGAGAATATCCCTGGCAGCTTCTTCTTTGGATTTCAACTCAAATTTATCAATATTATTGTACTTGTCAATAATGGTTATTTTGTTTGTAGAATGTTCAAAACCTGCGCCAGGCTCCTTCAATGAATTCAAAACAATAAGATCCAGGTTTTTTCTATTAAGCTTTGCCGTGGCGTTTTTAATTTCATTATTTGTCTCGAGGGCAAAACCAGCGATAAACTGCGATGCCTTTTTACTTCTTCCAAGTATTGCTGCAATATCAGCGGTAGGTTTAAGCTTAAGAGTAATTGAATCAATGCCCTTTTTCATTTTTTCCTTTTCAACCTTTACCGCCGTATAATCAGCTACTGCAGCCGAGAGGATGGCAATATCACATTCCGGGAACCGATTAATGCATTCTGAGGCCATTGATGCTGCAGTAGTTACGCGTGTGATCTTTACAGATTTGTTTTCCGGAATTATATTTACCGGACCAAGTATCAGCTCGACATCTGCACCATAATCAGCAGCAGCATCAGCAATAGCAATACCCATTCTTCCTGAAGAATAGTTACTGATAAAACGAACGGGGTCTATTGGTTCGCGGGTAGGTCCTGCATTTATAAGGAGCCGTTTACCGCTCAGCGGTTTTTTGATTTTTTTTTTTGACAGGAAATTTACAATTTCCCTTACTTTATCTTCGGGTTCGGCCATCCTTCCTTTTCCTGTCAGACCGCTTGCCAGTTCGCCGCTGGCAGGCTCAATTATTATATTTCCAAACGCTTTCAGAGTCTCAATATTGATTTTTGTAGCAGGATGGTTTAGCATATCGGTATCCATTGAAGGAGCAATCATTACCGGGCATTTTGCCGAAAGATAAGCTGTCAACAGCAGGTTATCGGCTATTCCGCCTGCCATCTTTGCGATTGAATTTGCAGTTGCAGGAGCAATCAGATAGAGGTTGGCCCATAATCCGAGGTCGACATGACTGTTCCAATCGCCATTCTCCTGATTATAAAACTCTGTAAGGACAGGATTTTTCGATAAAGTTGAAAGGGTGAGAGGGGTAATAAATTCCCTGGCATGGGCGCTCATTACTACTTTTACCACAGCTCCTTCTTTAACAAGCAACCGGATGATAGTTGCAGTTTTATAGGCTGCAATACCCCCGGTCACACCCACAAGTATATTTTTGCCTTTCAGCATTTTCAGGCTGGTTTTTATTTTGGCCTGTTCTGATTTTCAGGGTTCCTGTAAAAAATCTTACCTTCCTCCAGCTCCTGCAATGCAATCAGGGTCGGCTTTGGAAGTCTCTCATAGTATTTAGATATCTCTATCTGTTCACGGTTTTCAAAAACCTCCTCGAGATTGTCGCTGTATGAAGCAAACTCTTCAAGCTTCTTGTTCAGTTCCTGCTTCATTTCAACAGAGATCTGGTTGGCTCTCCTTGAAACAATAATTACTGTTTCATAAATATTTCCCGTGCCCCTGGTCATAAGGTCAAGGTTACGTGTAATTGTCGTTACCGGAGCTGCTGATTTTCTGTAATCCATAATTATTTATTGAATATTAGCTTCATTTCCAGGAGTCTGAATTTTTAACTGTTTAGCTGTTGCCTGGTATATTTTTTTAACATCTTTCGCGTATTTGCTCTTTGGAAATTCTTCCATAAAGGAATAATAATCATCGAGAGCAGCCTGATACCTCTCCTTCTGCTTTATGGGCAAACTTTTCTCGGCATAAAGGTAAAGAGAACTAAGCTTGAGGTACATCATTTCCTCGCGATATTTTGTTTCTGCAAACTCTTTAAGGGAATTTGACAGGGCAACTACGGCTGCCTTATACTGATTCATATCATAATAGAGCTTCGCACTGATATATGATTTCTCAACAAGCCTTTCGTGAAGATCATCAAGCAGTTTTTTACACTCTTCAGTTCTTGAACTGTTCGGATACCTCGAAATAAAAATAGTAAAGCCTTCTATTGCCTTTTTAGTATTATCCTGATCAAGTTCCGCGCGTGGTGAACTATTATAATCACACATGGCCGACATATAATATGCTTCTTCAATATATTTCCCGTAACCGTACTGATCAATGTAAGATTTGTACACTGTGCCTGCCAAATCGTATTGCTTCATGCCATAATAGCCTTGACCATTCATCCAGATAAGATCCTCAGCCTCTTCAGTCGCCCTGTAACGGGGAATGATCTGCTCAAGGAGCTCGCTCGACTTAACATACTTGCCTGCATCGAAGTATTCCTTAGCTTTGGCTTTTTTCATATCATAGTCCGTACTCTTCAGTATCTTCTGATACTCACCGCAGGAAGTAACCAGCATTAATGCCAGCAATAATATATATGTCCTTGGCCTCATAAAAAATGTTGCGCAAAATTACAATAAAATTTTCATATCAGAGATATAAACGTAAATATTATCCATTTATTCTTTCGCTATCTGCCAGGAGAAGAATAACTCTCTTCCCACCCTATGTAAGGCCTCTTTCGACATTCCAACTCCTTCGCTAAAATTGCCCGTCTGGCTGTTTCTTAACGCCAGGACCTCTCCTTGGGGGAAAATGAAAGGGGGCAATACATCTGAAACAGAAGCTAAATTAGGTATAAATAGGTATAACATGGAAACTTCTATTCTATACTTTTGTGAAGAATTTTATAAAACGAAGTATGGATATTTTCGATAAAATTAAATCAAATAAAGGTGCACTTGGGCAGTATTCAGATATGGCTCATGGGTACTTTGCCTTCCCCAAGCTCGAAGGAGAAATAGGTCCAAAAATGAGATTCAGAGGGAAAGAAGTTCTTGTTTGGAGCCTGAATAATTACCTGGGACTGGCTAATAATCCTGAAATAAGAAAAACCGATGCAAAATACACCGGTGAATACGGACTTGCATACCCTATGGGTGCCCGGATGATGTCGGGCCATAGCACTAACCATGAGAGATTCGAGAAGATGGCTGCCGATTTTGAACACAAGGAAGATGCATACCTTCTTAATTTCGGTTATCAGGGAATGGTCTCCATTATCGACGCCCTGGTCAACAGGCATGATGTAATCGTTTATGATTCAGAATCACATGCATGCATTATGGATGGATTGAGGCTTCATATCGGAAAAAGATTTGCATTTCATCATAATGACATTGAAAGTTGCGAAAAACAGCTTCAGCGCGCAACAAAACTCACTGAAGAAACCGGCGGCGGTATCCTTGTGATCACCGAGGGAGTTTTTGGAATGGCAGGCGATCTTGGCAAACTTGACAAGATAACTGCACTTAAAAAGAAATACAATTTCCGTTTTCTTGTCGACGATGCACATGGCTTTGGAACGATGGGTGCAAACGGCCGTGGAACCGGTGAACATTTTGGTGTTCAGGACCTTATTGATGTTTACTTTGCCACATTCGCCAAATCAATGGCAGGTATAGGAGGTTTTGTCGCAAGTACCAGGGAAGTCATTTCTTATCTCAGGTACAACCTGAGGTCGCAGATATATGCCAAATCCCTGCCGATGGCAATGACACTTGGTGCTATAAAGCGCCTTGAGATTATTCAGGCACATCCGGAATACCGTGAAAAACTATGGACAAATGTAAGAGCCCTGCAGAAAGGGCTGAAGGATGCCGGGCTTAATCTTGGCAATACAGAATCGCCGGTAACTCCCGTGTTCATGAAGGGCGGAGTCACCCGGTCAACTCAGCTGATCTATGATCTCAGGGAACATTATAATGTTTTTTGTTCTGTGGTTATTTACCCTGTAGTTCCAAAGGATGTTGTAATGCTGCGACTCATCCCAACTGCTGCCCATTCACTCGATGACGTGGATTATACAGTAAAAGCCTTCAAGGAGATAAAAAGGAAAATCGACAATAACGAATACCCTGATGAGATGGCGGATTTTACCAAGTAAAAATAAAATACTTCAATATTAACGGGCTCTCACCATGAGAGCCTTTTTTATTTCGAACAAATCCTTTTGTCGTTCGTTATATGACTATGCATTGCCTCACCAAATAACGGTTAATTTATTCTAGGGTGTGGTAATATGACTATTATGGAACATAATCACAATAATATTCTAAAAGGATATAATCTGCTTCTTTATTTTGCCGGGAGCATGATAATGAGTGAGCCCACTAATGAGTGTGTTGTTGATTTCTGGACTAATGGAACTCTTAAAAAGCTTCCCGTTTCAAGCTTAAATCCACGGTTTTTAAAAGCCGCTTCACTCCTGAGGGACTCGTTCGAAGATAAGGAGAAATGCAGGCAAATGCTGGCCGACGATTATTTCAATCTCTTTGACGAGAGAGTTTTGGCGCTTGCACCTGCCCGAGCCTCAATTTATCTTGTTGGAAGAAATAATGTTGAACCTGTTGATATTGAGGTGACTGAGTTTTATAATTCATACGGCTGGCACCCTATAAAACCCGGGAAACCTGCTGATCACCTTGGCATAGAGCTTCTTTTTCTTGCAAAACTTGTCGAGAAATACTTGTTGCTTGATGATGAACCCTGCTGCTGCGAGATGAAAAAAGAGATCTGCAGGTTTATCAAAAACTATATTCTTTCCTGGATTCCCTCCTGGGATGAAAGGGTGCAGGAACACGCCCATACTCAATCCTTTAAAGGCATTAGTACACTTATTTATGCATGTACCGAAGATCTTTACGGGATATTTTCAAACGGCGAAGCCCGTTAAATATTCCAATTCTGCAATATTAAAAATTAGGATTGAAGAAGCTGATTATGGCTCCGATATAATACTCACGCCATCCTTCCGCAATACTGGTAAAATCTTCATCGGGAATATTTGTATGATCTACAGTGACCAATGAATCCTCCTTGTCAGGCTGAATAGTTATTGTTACAATAGATTTATCGGGTTGTTCGTCAAAGTACCATTCCTGGACGACCTTTTTATCATGGACAAATTCCAGGTTCTTTCCGGTAATATCACCTTCCCACAGGGAAAACTCTGTCCCGGGTTCTTCCTGCATAACTGCAGGATATCCTGACCAAAGTTCAATAGTATTTGGATTGGTAAGTGCAGAATATACATCAGATGGTTCAGCATTGATCTTAAAGGTCTTTTTAAAAGTCTTCATCCTTCTCCTCCTGTAATTTGTTGAAACAATTTTAAAATATCATTTTACCTCTGATAAATACCTTTCTGCATCGACTGCTGCCATACATCCTGATGCTGCAGCCGTA
Organism: Bacteroidales bacterium; assembly: GCA_003157055.1. Taxonomy (GTDB): domain Bacteria; phylum Bacteroidota; class Bacteroidia; order Bacteroidales; family VadinHA17; genus LD21. The sequence goes on from PMIG01000115.1 coordinate 16,449, forward strand.
ATAGCCTGCCTGTATCGAGGATCCTGAATATCGCCGGCGGCAAATACACCCGGAACATTTGTATTAGTAGTTCCGGGAACTGTTTTAATATATCCGGTTTCATCTGTCTCGATGAACTTTTTAAAGACATCTGAATTCGGTGTATGTCCGATTGCCAGGAAGAATCCGTCAATTTTTAATTTTACCATCTCTTCCTGCGGGGTTCCTTTTTTCTTTACCAGTAAGGCTCCCTCAACTCCGTTATCACCAAAAAGGTCAAAAGGCTGATGTTCCCATAGGATTTCTATGTTCGTAGTTCTTAATACTTTATCCTGCATGATTTTTGAAGCTCTCAGAACATTCCTTCTAACAATAAGATACACTTTATTGCATAATCCTGCAAGGTAAGTAGCTTCTTCAGCTGCAGTATCTCCGCCTCCGACAACTGCAACATCTTTCTTCCTGTAAAAGAATCCATCGCATGTAGCGCAGGCAGATACTCCCTGTCCCGCATATTTCTTTTCAGCCTCAATGCCAAGGTATTTTGCAGTCGCCCCTGTGGCAATGATAACCACCTCAGCTTCAATAACTTTGTTTTCGTCGATCACAACTTTGCGTGTCAGGCCTGAGAAATCAGCATCAGTTGCAATGCCAAAACGGATATCAGCACCGAATCTTTCAGCCTGCTTTTTGAAGTCTTCCATCATTTCGGGACCTGTAATACCTTCCGGGTAACCGGGAAAATTATCCACTTCGGTAGTGAGGGTTAGCTGACCTCCCATTTGCAGACCAGTATAGAGCACAGGCTTTAAATTTGCTCTCGAGGCGTAAATTGCTGCAGTATATCCTGCAGGTCCTGAACCTATAATAAGGCATTTTACCTTCTCTGCATGCCTTTCATCAGCTTTTACAGGCTGCGATTGGATATCCACAGACTTAAATAATTCCATATCTGTTTTCAATTATAATTAAAGGCAAAATTATAATAATTCACCGGTTAATTTCAATGTGAAGAGACTTCTGAATTACTTGTTCTGATATAGAGATGGTTACCTGTAAGGATTCTCACGGAAGTATCTCCATCAGTGACAGTTCCCGTCTCTGATAATTTTGCTGGATCCCAGTTATGCAATGCTGTGAATTTATCCTGGGCTTCCTTATTTACGAACCTGACAGAGATAATAATATGATCATTTTGCGGCAGTATAACAGCCGTATAATCGGTAATATCCTTAAAATAGTCTTCCAAATCCTGTGCACCGTTCATGAGGCCGAGCTTTCCCATAACAAGGACAGCATGACTTTTGATTTCAGCCGAATCTGCACCGGGAAGAAAATCAGACAAGCCGGCACATGGTTCGGTTATTTGTGACGCAAGTATATCTGCAATATTTAATGAGTTTACTGAATCTTCACTGGTGCCTGACTTGTTTATTATACTTATATAATAATTACCCTTGCAAATCTGGAGCTGGTATTTTGTCTGACAGGTAAATGCCGATACCGGAGGCATACTGTTGCATCTGTATTTTGAAACTGAAAAAATACCGAATGCCTCATCAGAGCCATTCATTTTAAAGACTTCGCATTTATAATGGCCATCTTTTATATCAAGTTCTGTTATTACTGCTGATTTAACTCCATATTCAAGGTAAAGGTCGGCACCTCCGTCCATATAGCCGAACAACGACTCGCCAGTGAATTGCCTGGATGGTTTGAATTTTGCCTCCGGGATATCGCCTTTGCCGATTACAGGGAATCCTTCAGGAACCTGCGCCTGAGCTGCCAGGGATGAAATAAAAATTATCAGGGTGAAAAATTTATTCATAAAAAACAATGGTTGTTGCTGGTTGCATATCCTCAAAAACCCAATCTCAGGAGAGAATAAGGGATAAGTGTGTTAGTTTTGATTTCAAGTAAGGTCGATCTTTTTTAGATCAATGTTTTCTATATCTGAGATTCCAAGACCGAGATCGGATGACATTTTAAGGAAGGTTAACGAGGAAGGGTTGGAAGTTTTCTGTATTCCCTCGGCAATCCTTTTTGCAGCAATAATATCGTATGCGATCCTGTCCATTGCAACCGGATCAGAACCTGCCAGAATTGTATTGTAATTGCAAATAAACTGAGGGTCTGCACCAGGACCGCCGTTAAAGCAACCCCTTAGTCCGTCGGTTATGTTCAGAACCACTTTATCACGGACAGGAGCAAATGCACAGACCTCTGCACAGGTGTCGTTCCAAAGCGAAGTATGCAACCTTCCGGTGTTGGAAATGACACCAAATGCAAGGTTTTTCATAGCATTTGTAATTGAGCCGCCCGCATTTTTCAGGATGGGAATGTTTATTATCTTATCTATCACCTGTGTGGCAATCTTTGAAAAATACGAATATTTTCCCCCATTTATCATGTAAGGCATTGTCTCACTGTCATATTCTCCTTCCACATTGGCCCAGTAAAACCACTCCTTGTCTATATTCCTTTCACCATACAGCTTGCCCTCCTTATCATAAAATGATCCTGCTGCATCTTTCAGCTCTGTTCCCATGATTTTAATCCCGGGATAATTTTCTGAAGTGAACCCGGCTTCGGCAAGGTCCATATCACGCCTGTCCCAGATAATTATGTCACTTAGTTTTATTCCGCTTTCAGTAAGCTGCTTAATTACTGATTTTACAATCGCATGGCTTGTTGAAAGGGTTTTCCCGGCAACCGGATTAACTTTCAGACCTATTTTTTCGCCAGGAGATACGAATGTTCTCCAGGCCTTCTTAAGGTTCTTCTGCCCGGTAAGCTCTGTCATTGCACTCTGAAGCATCAGGTAAGCGACAACCTCTACCGGTTCATCATTCATGACGCTCTTTTCATTTTTNNGCTGCATCTGCAATATTTGTGGATGGTTTTTCTTTAACCTGAAAATTATCTGATGCCAATCCGAAAATTGGCTTTACAGCGAAAGCAGCTCCTCCTGCACCAAGAAGCATGAAGAATTTCCTGCGGTTGAGTGATCTTCCTTTCATAGGAATCATTTTATGATTAATACCTGATTTCAAATATAAATAATAAACTCAAATAGTGCCCGATGAATATGATTGTGGGAATCTGCTGTTTTTTGGATAATCAGAATAGTTGATTATTTTTGTGCGTGTTTTCTCCTCCTTCGCGCAAGCTTCGGAGGAGACACCGGGGTGTGGCGCAGTTGGCTAGCGCACTTGCATGGGGTGCAAGGGGTCGTCCGTTCAAGTCGGATCACCCCGACAGGAGAAAAGGGGCATTTTTCAATGCCCCTTTTTTATACTAATGTGATTTATTCAACGTACACACAAAATATGAGATGAAAGTAGTCACACCCTGCGTGAGTATCTCATATAAATCACTTGATTTTAACAAGAGATTTTTCCTGTTCTTTCAGGCTTGCCATTTCTTTTTCAGCGGTCGCTTCATCGACAAGCTCTACCTTGGATTGCATTCCCATCCCCTGTATTATCGTGCATCGTATATAATAGGTTTTCCCTTGTTCAAAATTCACATTCAGGTGTTTTTCATTTATTGAGAAAATACCGTTGACAAGCTCTCTCTGGCCAAAGTATGTATAGTCAGTTTTGAACCACCGGCCATTTTTAAGATCAACGATCACAGCATCAGGCACTATAGTGCCAACTATAATCTCATTGGCTGCTCCTATAAACTTTGGAGGTCGGTAAAAATAAATTGTTGCAGGAACGTTCGGGGAAACAGATGTGCCAGCCTTTTCAACTGATGGAGTTGTCTCTGTCTGCTGGTTATCGAAAACATCTTTGCTGCCGTTTTCGTATTTTACCATGAAAATTTCTGATTTTTTAATGGAATATAATGGACCTGTCAGGTTTTCGTACTTCCTGTATTTTATCTCAGTAACCTGTACCTCTTCAACCTTTGCTCTGATTTCATCGCCATTTCTTATGACAATGGTGTCCTGTCCTATCGCTTTGTTTCCGGCAAATAATACCAGAGTCGCAGTTATAAGACTGGCTCTTTTGAACCAGGAATTAAATGTCATCATAATCAGAAGTTTATTCTTATCCCAACCGTACGGTAATTATTGCCGTAAAGATCCCTATAGGTCCCGAATGTAGGTGAGATTGTTGCATGGTTCACGAGCGCTGAAGCCTGGGTGTGAACCTGTCCGGCTTCGACAGCCATGAGGATACTCGAAGCTGCCCCAAGAACAGCCACGCTGTATGTTAAACCGCTTGGTACAGTGCCTCCGCTGCTTGCAAATCCAATAAGTGTAAGCGCATCTACAATAGTAAACCCGTATCCAATCCATCCTGCCAGACGCATGCCGGGATTACCTTCCACACCGGTGGCTCTTCTCGTTTTACTTGCCCCAGATGCGACGATTGGAATACCTATGCCAGCTACCAGGGTAGCAACGGCACCGATAGGAATTGAAACACTCGGGTTACCTTGGATAGCTCCGGCAGTAATTCCCAGTCCAAGAATTGGGGCAACAATAATATAACCCAGGGATGATGCTTTCTTTGCCGGAATAAGGTTGCCTGAAGAAAAAGACTGTCTGGCCGGGCCAGCTTGTTGCGAAGTTGCCGGTGCAGCCTGCGTAACACTTGGTGTAGCTTCATTTCCAAAAACATCCTTGGTTCCGTTGGCATATTTGATCATAAATATCTCAGCTTTTGTTATGGAATAAATCGGCCCGGTTGAATTGTCAGCCTTTCTGTACTTGATCTCTGTATCTGAGACCTGTTCAACTTTGGCTTTTATCTCTTCTCCGTTTTTTTTCACAATGACATCCTGGGCTGAAATTTTAAAATTCAGGACCATTAATGTTGAGGAAACAAGCAGGAGTCTTAAAGAAACTGATAGGATCCTTTTCATAAAATTGCTTTTTAATGAATTACTATTTTTCTCTTATCTTCTAAAAGGATTATTTCAGACAAAATGCATCTGACAATTAAATCCACTAGACATTATTATCAAATTTACATAATGCCTTCATAAAATGCAATAGTTTTCAAAATCAATTATCATAGTTATGTGAAAGACTATCGGAAACGATTTTTTTTGATTTCTCATTGAATATTATTTAATTTTATCCTCCGTTAAATTATAAAGGGATTAATTAAAAATACAGCACATGGCAGACAATAAGCAATCTTTTCATGAGACATTCAAAGTCTCAGGCGATGAAATAGTAGCCAAAATTAAGGAGATAATAAAAGAAGGAAACGC
>PMIG01000067.1:0-672 GCA_003157055.1 Bacteroidales bacterium
AAAAATGTGATGAATGCCAATAAATGGAGATTTGATTATATGATTTCAAAATACGGAAAACCTGTTGACCGCACCGAATGGGGTATGGAACCGCAAACATACAACGCATATTATAATCCCTCAAACAACGAGATATGTATTCCTGGCTGTAATATCATTGTTCCCGGTTATGAAGGTAAAATGGCTGATGATGCACTTCTCTATTCTATTATCGGCGCCACTTTCGGACATGAAATCACACATGGCTTTGACGATCAGGGCTGCAAGTACAATGCTCTCGGTAATCTTCAAAACTGGTGGACATCTGAAGACAGCATTAAGTTCTATACCAAGACTAAAATGATCGTTAAACAATTCAATAATTATATTGCAGTTGACAGTCTGCACATTAATGGTGAACTGACGCAAGGCGAAAATATTGCCGATCTTGGAGGTACCATTATGGCTTATGAAGCTTTTAANNTAGCCAGCCAGGTGAAAAGCAACGAACATTCACCTGCCAAGTTCCGTGTTAATGGGCCATTATCAAATATGCCTGAATTCTACGAAGCATTCGCAGTAAAACGAGGTGAAGCCTTATGGGTTATAGATAGTCTGAGAGTTAAAATCTGGTAGGTGGAAAAGCCGGTGACCTTGACCACCTTTGGCCTGAAAATCCTTACAATCAAAAGC